>DATCYL010000336.1:0-31482 GCA_036570305.1 Lachnospiraceae bacterium | reverse complement strand
AGTACCCCCAAAAGAAAGTGTTTTTTGATAAGGATAAAGATGAAAGAATATGTGTTCTTATTAAAAGAGACTGGAAAAATGCGGGGTACTTCTTTTATAAAGAAAGCGAAAAATAGAGGGGGGATACTTATGAATTATGTGGAAATTATAAAAAGTAGAAAAAGTGTACGCACTTTCGATGGTAGAGAACTGAAAAAGGAAGACAGACAGGCTTTACAAGGGCTATTAAATCAAAGCACTAATCCTTTTGGGATTGACATTGAGTTTAAATTTTTAAGTCAAAAGAAAGATAAACTATCCAGTATTGTGATTGTGGGTGCTGAAGATTTTGTGGCAGGAAAATGTAAAAAAGTTCCTCATGCGGAGGAGGCTTTCGGATATGAGTTGGAAAAATTTATTTTAAAGGCATGGGAAATGGGCATAGGAAGTGTCTTTTTGGCAGGTACTATGGATCGGAATGCTTTTGAAAAAGCGATGGTATTAGGTGAAAATGAGGTTTTGCCGGCGGTGACTCCTCTTGGCTATCCGGCAAAGAAGCCTTCTGTACGGGAGAATATGATGAGAAAGGGCTTAAAAGCGGATGAGAGATTTCCTTTTGAGGAATTATTTTTTGAGGAGGATTTTTCGAAGGAACTTTCCAAAGACTCCTCTTATGCAGAGGCTTTACAAATGGTGCGTTTGGCACCGTCGGCTACTAATAAACAACCTTGGAGAATTGTAGTGAGGGATAAAAAACTCTATTTTTACGAGAAAAAACATAAAGGATATGCTAAAGAAGGTTTTGTGGATATCCAAAAAGTGGATATGGGGATTGCCATGGCTCACTTTGAATTGGCGGCAGAAGAATTGGGCATTAAGGGAGAGTGGAAAATAGAAAATCCGGGATTGGAAATACAAGAGGATATGGAGTATATCTTTACATTTGAAAGCTTGACATAAGGAGTAATCAGTTTTTTGTAGTAGTATACAGCATAATTTTCCTTGTAGAATCCTCTGATTCTATAAATTAAAAGAACGCAATAGTGGAGTATTTATGCAAGCTATAAGAAAAAATCAGTTTTTCTAAAAAGATAAAATGATAAAAGAGTAGGGTGGGGAGGTTTTTAAAAGAGAATATTTTCTTGCTACTTAGGAAAGACTTTAGAAAGCAGAGCCTTGCTTGCTAAGGAAAAGTCTTCTTGGTATTATAGAGGGAAGATACAAAGAAAGAAGGAAAAATTTTGGATAAAAAAATAAAGGTAACAAGTGAAATTGCGATTACGCTTAGAGTGATTGGAGGGAAATGGAAACCTCTGATTTTAGAATATCTCCAACACGAGGGAGCCAAGCGATATATGGATATTTTTCGCTATCTGGGGGAAGCTCCTAAAAAGACGCTGACTATGCAGTTAAGAGAGTTGGAGGAGGACAATATTTTAGAGAGAAAAGTGCTTCCTACGACACCGCCCCAGGTGGAGTACACCTTTACAGAACACGGAAAAACTCTATTTCCTATTTTAGATGCCATGTGTGACTGGGGATATGAAAATAAAAATGGAAAGTATGAATTATCTCATCCTACTTGTGGTGAGGAGGATTGATTTGGGATACAAATATGTGCCCTAGGAACAAATTTGTACCGTCTTGTATATGGCGAAGTGACATATTATCATTAAAGTCAGTAAAATGAAGGAGAGGAATAAAAAATTATGGAAAATTTTACATTTTATGCACCGACATATTTTGCATTCGGTAAAGAAAGTGAAAGAGAAAGCGGAAAGTATGTAAAACGCTTTGGAGGAAATAAAGTTCTTTTACATTATGGTGGAGGCTCTTGTATAAAAAGCGGTCTATTAGGTCGAGTAAAGGAGTCTTTAGAAGCGGAAGGAATTGCTTATGTAGAACTTGGGGGAGTAAAGCCGAATCCAAGAAGTGGACTGGTATATGAAGGAATTGAACTTTGCAGAAAAGAAAATGTTGATTTTATCTTGGCGGTAGGCGGAGGAAGTACTATTGACTCTGCAAAAGCGATTGCGGCAGGAACTGTTTATGAAGGCGATTTTTGGGATTTTTATGAAGGAAAACCTGTAGATAAGGCTCTTCCTGTGGGAACCGTACTTACTATTGCAGCAGCAGGAAGTGAGGGCTCACCGGATACCGTTATTACAAAAGAAGACGGAATGTTTAAAAGGGGTGCCTCAGGAGAAGCTCTTCGCCCTAAATTTTCTATTTTAAATCCGCAGTTGACACAGAGCTTGCCGGCGCATCAGACAGCAGCAGGAATTACAGATATTATGGCGCATTTATATGAGAGATATTTGACAAATAGCAGTGAGGTAGAAGTGACAGATCGCATGATAGAAGCCTTGCTTATGACTATGATTCATGAGGGACCAAGAGTTATTGAAAATCCTAATAATTATGAGGCGAGAGCAAATATTATGTGGGCAGGAATGATGGCTCATAATAATTCATGTGGTGTAGGTCGCTCACAGGATTGGAACAGCCATAATATTGAGCATGAGCTTTCTGCCGTTTATGACTGTGCACATGGTGCAGGGCTTGCGGTTACTATGCCGGCGGTATTTACCTATGTGATGGAACATGATGTCACCAGATTTGCGCAGATAGCAAATCGTGTTTGGGGTTGTCCTATGGACTTTTATCATCCGGAAAAAACAGCAAAAGCAGGAATCAAGGCACTTCAGGATTTTCTTTCTTCTATCGGTATGCCTAAAAACTTTGAAGAGTTGGGGGCAAAGGAAGAAGATATTGAGAAAATGGCAGAAATTTGTGCCTGTGGTGACGGTCGTCCCGGATACATTGAAGGATTTGTACGTTTAGATAAGAAAGATATTGAAAATATTTATCGTTTGATGCTATAAAAGTTTTGTTTTAGCATTTTATAAAGATGATTTTTCTAAGAGATAAAATAAAAAGTGATTGGGAGGATGAAAATGGCAGATAGCAAAGGGAAAAAAGATATTTTTCTTCGTATTTTTATTCTCCTGATTGGTTTATCGGTTGCTCATTTTGGGGTTACCTTGTTTTTGATGGCGGATTTGGGCTCTGATCCTTTTAATGTTTTAGTACAGGGAATTTATAGAAATATATCTAAAATAGAGGGGTTTTCCTGGATGAGTCACGGATATACTCATATGGGGATTTGTTTCTTAATTATTTTGTTGTTATTAGTAATTGATAAAAGCTACATTAAAATAGGAACTTTGCTTTGTATGTTTTGTGGCGGACCTATCATAGATTTTTTTACTTTCCTGCTTAGAGATATGATTTCTGCGAAGTCACCTATGTGGATTCGCCTTATGGTCAATGGAATTGGCTGTGTGATTTTGGCTATGGGAATGACCCTTGTTATAAAATCGGAGGCAGGAACCGGTCCTAATGATTTAGTGGGGATAGTCCTTAGCGACAAGCTAAAGAAAAAATTTAGTATAGTAAGAGTGGTTGTTGATCTTATATTTATCATACTGGGCTTTCTTTTGGGCGGAACATTCGGTGTGGGAACCGTGATTTGTGCCATCCTGGTGGGACCTGTGGCAGGCATTTTCCTTCCCAAAAGTGAAAAGCTTGTGATGTGGATTTTAAATAGGATGTAAGTAAAAAACTGTTTCTTGAATCCTTATGAGGGGAGGGTTTAAGAAGCAGTTTTTTTATAAAGAAAAATTATAGAGAAAAGTTTGATAATAAGCCTTTATTAAATTGAAAAATCGTCATTTTAGACTTATAATTTAATCCGATACTTAGGTAAAAGATTCTGTATATTTTAGGGGGATTTTATGGTTTCATTTGAAAATGATTATATAGCGGGTGCACATCCTATAATTTTGCAAAAGTTGGCAGAGACCAATATGGAGTCCTTGTCCGGTTATGGAAGCGATAAATACTGTGCAAGTGCAGTAAGAAAGATAAAGGAAGCTTGTGAGTGTGAGGATGCACAAGTCTATTTTCTTTCGGGGGGGACACAGACAAATGCCATAATAATTGATAGTTTATTAAAATCTTATGAGGGAGTGATAGCTGCAGATACAGGACATATCAGTCTGCATGAGGCGGGGGCCATAGAACATAGCGGACATAAGGTTTTATCCTTACCGTCTTTTGATGGAGGTAAGATAAAAGCCGGTCAGGTAGAAGAATTTTTGAAAAATTTTTATGAAGATAAGAACCATGAACATATGGTGTTCCCGGGAATGGTTTATATTTCTTATCCGACAGAATATGGAGACCTTTACAGTAAAGAGGAATTAAAAAGCTTATCAGAAGTGTGTAGAGAGTATGGGATTTCTCTTTTTATTGACGGAGCCCGATTAGGTTATGGACTTGCCGGCAAAAATTGTGATTTGGATTTAAAAACTATTGCGAAATATGCGGATGTCTTTTACATCGGAGCTACCAAGGTGGGTGCTTTGCTTGGGGAAGCTGTGGTATTTACAAAGAATAATATGCCCGGACATTTTTTAACTATGGTCAAGCAAAAGGGTGCTTTGCTTGCTAAGGGACGTATCTTAGGTATTCAGTTTGATTGCCTATTTACCGATAATTTGTATTTTAAACTTTCTCACCATGCAATCAGCCAGGCAGAAAAAATGATAGGGATTTTAAAGAGTAAGGGTTATTCTTTCGCGTTTCAGTCTCCTACCAACCAGCAATTCATTATTATGGAAAATAAAAAAATAGGAGAACTGGAGAAAAAAGTCGGTTTTAGTTTTTGGGAAAAGTATGATGAAACAAGGAGTATTGTTCGATTCGCAACAAGTTGGTCCACCAGTGATGAAGACTTGGCATATTTGGAAAATGTTTTGTAAAAGGAGAAAAGATGTCGGTAAAAAATAATTTTAAACATACGATTTATGCAAGTTATCTTGGCTACATTACTCAAGCTATTGTAAATAATTTAGCACCCCTTTTGTTTTTGATTTTTAGGAAGGAATATGGATTTTCCTTAAGTCAGATTACCTGGATTACAGGGATTAACTTTGCAATCCAACTTTTAGTTGATTTGATTTCCAGCAAATTTATAGATAGAATCGGTTATCGTATCAGTATTTTGGCAGCACATATCTTTGCTGCGGCAGGACTGGTGGGGATGGCTATATTGCCGGAATTATTTGAAAATGCTTATGCGGGACTACTTTTGGCAGTAATTTTATATGCCATAGGAGGGGGAATTATAGAGGTTTTAATCAGCCCGATTGTCGAAGCCTGCCCGTCGGAAAATAAGGCGACTGCCATGAGCCTACTCCATTCTTTTTATTGTTGGGGAATGGTTGCAGTGATTTTATTATCTACTGCGTTTTTGGGGGTTTTTGGAAAAACAAATTGGAAAATTTTGGTATGTTTGTGGGCTATAGTACCACTTTTTAACTTTTTTTATTTTTTAAAAGTACCAATCAATACTTTGCTGGATGCCAATCAGGGAATGTCTGTTAGAAATTTGATGAAAAATAAGATGTTTTGGATATTCTTTATTCTGATGATTGCCGCAGGCGCTTCTGAACAGGGAATGAGCCAATGGGCGTCTGCATTTGCAGAGAGTGGATTGAATTTGTCTAAAGTTATGGGAGATATTGCAGGTCCTTGTTTTTTTTCTGTATTGATGGGGCTATCGAGAACATTTTATGGAAAATGGGGAGAAAAGATAGACCTGCTAAAATTTATTTTAGTAAGTGCTACCTTATGTGTAGCCTCCTATTTATTGGTAGTATTTGCTCCTTTTGCCTGGTTATCCTTGTTGGGATGCGGCTTGTGTGGTTTGTCTGTAGGCATCATGTGGCCGGGTGTATTTTCTATGGCTTCAAGAGAACTTCCGAAAGGAGGAACGCTGATGTTTGCTTTATTGGCATTGGCAGGAGATGTGGGATGTTCCGGCGGTCCTACATTAGTGGGTAATTTGGCAGATAAATTTGGAGATAATTTAAAAGTAGGACTTTTGGCAGCTATTATTTTTCCTATGGTTTTGATTACTTTTGGGCTTGGTCTTAGAAAGGCGAAAAATAAAGATGCTGTGGACAAATAGCTTGTATTTTATGTATTATAAATATAATAAATAAAAATAAAAGGAGGATTTTATGAAGGGGAAGAATCTGGAGAGGAAAATAGGTATCTATATTTTGTGTGCTCTGATGTTTATCGGAGCGTGGATGTGGAAAAGTAAATTAGAAGTATTTGCAGATGCAAATACGGGGGCGCTCTACCTGGATGGAAAAAATGGGGATGATACCAAGGATGCTAAAAGCCCGGAGAATGCAGTGAAATCCTTTGAAAAAGCAAAGGAGCTGGCGAGTGCAAATCCTGATATTCAGACAATTTATATAAAGGGAACGGTTAAAATAGCAGGTGATATCAGTCTTGAGGGAACAAATGCTATTTTAAAGAGAGAAGCCTCATTTAAAGGCTACTTGTTGTCTGTGGCAAAAGGCAGCACAGCTACTTTGTCTAATGTTATTATAGATGGGAATAGTCAAGAGGCAAAAAATACAGAGAACTCACTGGTCTATGTAGAAGGGGTTCTAAATATTAAAGAGGGTGCCGTGCTTCAAAATAATGTGTTGACGGATTTGGGATACTTCAGGGCTTTGGGAGGTGCCATTAACACAGATGGAACTGAAAATGCAAAAAGTACCATCAATATGGAAGGCGGAATTATTCAAAACAATACTGCCAATATGGGCGGAGCTATCTTTTTAAATTATGGAAATTTAAATATGAGCGGTGGCACTATTCAAGGAAATAGAGCTGTGGACGGAAGTGAAGCGGGACAATATGGAATGGCAGCAGGTGGCGGAGTTACCATTTATCAGGGTTCTAATTTTCAATTAAGTGGAGGAAGTATTCAAAACAATGATTCTGCAAATGCCGGCGGAGGAGTTTCTTTAGGAACAGGTGTTGGAGGGAATCACGCCTATAGTTTTGAGATGACCGGTGGAACGATAGAGGGCAACAGTGCCGGTTCCGGCGGTGGAGGTATCCTTGTCCAGGCGGGTGCTGAGGATGCTTATGGGACTGCCAATATATCCGGAGGATCCATTATCAATAATAAGATGACCGGATTAGGAAGCGGCAATAATGCTTTTGGCGGAGGCGGTATTTATGTCAATGGATACTCTAAAGCTTACGCAGGCTTCCACAATGGTGTTTTACATTTAACAAATGCTTTGATAGCTGATAATACAGCGGCTATGGAAGGAGGAGGGTATGCATCTTGCCCGAATTCTGAAACGCATATTTATGTGAAAAATGGAGTTGCACTTTATGGAAACCATGCAGATTCTGCAAAAGAAATCTATATTTTAGCAAGTAATGGCTATGGAGCCCACAGTGGAGATCCTACTTATGAAATTTCTCCATTGATGTTAGGGGGAAGTCCTTACCATTGGAAATATCAAGATGGTAGCGAGGTGCCTCTAAATAAACTTTCGGGACAATTGATGGCAATTAATAATGAGAGCTTGTCACTTTCTACAGAGGTAAATGAAGATGCTAATGCAAAAGCTCTTTCAAAAGTGCTTATTTCAGGAAATGAATCAGCTACAAGAGGAGCCGGAATAGGTTCCAACGGAACAATCTATATGGGTGAGAGTGAGCTTACCTCCATAGCTGTAAAAAAGACATGGGAAAATGACGAAGCCGGAAATTTACCGGAGAAAATAGAAGTAGAGCTTTATCGTGCTATAGAAGATGATAAGGAAAATGCTATCTATGTGGGATATGAGAGTGTTCAACCGAATGAAAAAGGAGAGTGGAATCTTACCTTTACAAATCTTCCTAAAAATGATGGAAGCGGACGTCCTTATTTGTATTCCGTGAAAGAACGTCCTATGGAGGGATATAAATCGGAGGTTAGCGGAGATCAAGACCAAGGATACAACATTGTAAATAAACAGGTGGTTACTATTTCGGGAAAGAAACAATGGGTCGATGAGGATAATAAAGCGGGCGAAAGACCTTCCGGTATTACTGTTCGTCTTCTTTCAAATGGAAAAGAAGTAGCCATAAAGGAAGTTACGCAGGCAGATGGCTGGAGTTATAGTTTCGATAATCTTCCTATCTATGAAAACGGTCAAAAAGTAACTTATACAATTAAAGAAGATGCGGTAAAAGGCTATACTACCAAGATTCAAGGCTATGACATTGTCAATACTTATCAGGCTGAAAAGACAGAGGTAAGAGTTGTCAAAGTATGGGCAGACAAAGATAATAAAGACAAAAAGAGACCTGATAAAATCAGCGTGCAACTTTATGCCGATGGAAATGCCGAGGGAAGTCCTATAGAGCTAAATAAAGAGAATCAGTGGGCTTATACATGGGGCAATTTGGATAAAAAGAAAGCGGGAGCGGAAATTGTCTATACGGTGGATGAGTTGTCAGTACCGGATGGTTATAGTAAGGCTATAGATGGAAATGCCAAAACCGGCTATACAATTACTAACACACATACTCCTAACGAACCGAAACAACCGCCCAAGAAACCTAATAAAGAGCCAAAGAAGAAACCTATTTCTAAGAAAGTAAGTCCTAAAACGGGAGATGAAAGTCCGCTAGCTGTGTATTTTGCGGTATGTCCTTTGCCTTGATTGGAGTATCTGTTGCTTTTGTTGTTAGGAGAGAGAAAAAGGGAAGATTATGGTAAAGGAAGTTTTAACATTTCATGTAAAAATAAGTGGAAATGATGAGGTCATAGGAAAAAACGGAAGAGTAAATCTGTGTCATTTTACAGGATATGCAGATTGTGCTAACTTTAAAGGGGAAATTTTGCCCGGTGGAGTAGATCGGCAGTTGGAGTTTTTCGGGGCTTCGGCTTGCCTTTCCGCTCGCTATATCTTAGCGGGAAAAGATATAGATGGACAAAACTGTCGTATTTTTGTAGAAAATAGTGCAGAGATTACAGATGGAGAAAATATTCAAACGAAGCCAAAAATCATTACCGATTCAAAAAAATTAGCTTTTTTAGAAGAGGCAAAACTTTATGGAAGCATTAGTCCGAGTGAGGAAGGAATTACAATTCATATTTTTATGGAAGAGTAAGGAGAAGTGTAGAATTGGAGGAAATAGGTATGAAGGAAGACCAACTACAAAATCTTTCAAGAGCTTTAACACATCTGGTTTATAGAAATACCCTTGTGGAGGATTTGCATGCAATGGATGCGAAACTGGATGATGCAACCATGAAACTGATCAATAAAGAGGTCAATAATAGAATTTATACCTTGTTGAAGTGGTATACATCAGGAAATGAAACAGAACAAAAACAGGTAGAAGACTTAGTTGCATTTTCATCTTTATATGGAAAGGGAAGCTGGGATTTGGCAGAAGAATTAAGGTTAGAAGACTTTTAGAGAAAATTAAATATTGCAAAAGTAAAAAAGATTTGTTCTTTCGGGGAATCCGGTGGGCAAATCTTTTTTAGACAGATTTCTTTTACTTAATAAATTCTTTGCGGAGAGTGAAAGATGATTTATGGGAAAATAATGATAGCCTTTCTATTATAAGTTTTGGTTTGTTAAAAAAATGCCAGAAAGAGTTAGAGGATGCAAAATGTGTATCAGATATAAAATACCGGAGTGTCATGATATACTAAATCTATTGTATAATGGAGGAGCTTGATCTGTAAAATTTCATGAGGCGAAGCAAGTGTAAAGATAAGTATTTATGAAAGGCTGTGGAAAATAGTTAAGTAAAGGGGATGTCTATGCTTTCAAGGGAAGAAATATTAAAAGTTATCCGTGCACAAATTAATATTAATGGACATATTATTGGAGCTGTGGCAGGATCGGGAATGACGGCAAAATATGCATCAATGGGAGGTGCGGATTTTTTCTTAGCATTGAGTGCAGGCAGGTGTCGGATTATGGGGAGAAGTTCCTTTGCCAGTTATTTTTGTTATGAAAATAATAATGAAGCTGTTATGAATTTAGGGACGAGAGAATTATTACCGGTTATGCAAGGGAGGCCGGTTTTGTTTGGATTGGCAGCAGGGGATCCGTTTATTCATATTTATGATTATTTAAAAGAAATAAAAGAGGCCGGTTTTTCCGGTATTGTAAATTTTCCTACAGTAGCTTTGATTGACGGACAGTTTAGAGAAGCTTTGGAAGAAGACGGAAATTCATATGAAAAAGAAGTGGAGGCAATCAAACTTGCACATTATATGGATTTGTTTACAGTCGGTTTTGTGACGGATGAGAACCAAACTTTGCAAATGCTGGAGGCAGGGGTAGATGTTATTTGTGTGCATCTTGGTCTTACAAAGGGCGGATTTATGGGGGCAAAGAAATATATTTCTATTGATGAGGCCCGAAAAATCACGGATAAAATCTTTCGAGTGTGTCATAGTGTCAGAGCGGATGTGATTAAAATGATTTATGCAGGCCCTGCCAATACGCCGATAGATATGCAGTATATGTACCAAAACACAGAATGTCAGGGGTATATAGGAGGATCTACTTTTGATAGAATTCCAATTGAACGGGCTGTTTTGAATACAACGAAGGCATTTAAAAGTTATGGCGGTTTTAGCGAAAATGATCCAATGGCAAAAATTGCAGATGGTTCTTTAGGGACAAGAGATTGCGTAGAGTTTGTAAAAAGGTATATAGAAGAGCATTATATGAAAGAAATACAACTTGGAGATTTGGCTTTAGTTGCACATGTATCAAGTTCTTATTTGAGTGTGCGATTTAAAAAAGAGATGGGATGTAGTTTTACAGAGTATCTGGTACGTTTTCGGATGAATAAAGCTAAGGAATTTATGGAACAAGAAAAGATGACTTGTAGAGAGGCGGCAGAGAGGTCGGGATACGTTGATTATGCCCAGTTTTCAAAGATGTTTAAAAAATATATGGGAATTTCTCCAAGTTATTTTATGAAAAATAATATAAACACAAGTAAAATTAAAATATAGACAAGATAATGAAAATATAAACACAAAATAAAGAGATATAAACACATTTACTTAGATGGCTAATGGCAGTAGAATTTATTTATAAGAAAAATAAATTCTACTGCTTTTCTCTTGGCCAAAGGAATGCAAGGGGAGGATTTAAAGAAAGGAGACTGGTGTGAAGACAATTGCGATTGCAGGTACCTTTGATACGAAAGGGAAAGAATACGAATATGTAAAACATCTCGTAGAAGAATTGGGACTGATTCCTTTTATGATCCATACCGGGGTGTTTGAACCGGCATTTAAAGTAGATGTCACCAATGAGGAAGTGGCGGCGGCCGCAGGATATGACATTGGAGAAATTGTTCAAAAGAAAGATAGAGCTTTGGCGACTGAGGCATTGTCAAAAGGAATGCAAAAGATTGTTCCTAGATTATATCAAGAGGGAAAATTTGATGGAATATTATCTTTTGGAGGTTCCGGTGGAACTTCCATGGTAACGCCGGCTATGAGGGCTCTTCCCATTGGAGTGCCTAAAGTGATGGTATCTACGATGGCGTCCGGAAATGTGGAACAGTATATTGGGACAAGTGATATTATCATGATGCCATCTATAGTGGATGTGGCAGGGCTAAATAAAATTTCTAAAACTATTTTTCGTAACGCGGTCCTCGCCATAGCAGGCATGGTGGGGATGGAAGGTGCACTTAAGCCGGATACAAAGACAGAACGACCTTTGGTTGCAGCAACTATGTTTGGAGTAACAACGCCTTGTGTGAATTACGCAAAAGACTATTTAGAAAGTAAAGGATATGAAGTTTTGGTTTTCCATGCTACAGGAACCGGCGGTAAGACAATGGAGTCCTTGATAAATGCCGGATTTTTTAAGGGAGTATTGGATATTACCACAACAGAATGGTGTGATGAGCTAGTTGGTGGGGTGCTTGCAGCGGGACCAAACAGGTGTGAAGCGGCAGGAAAAAATAAGGTTCCTCAGGTTGTATCTGTCGGTGCTTTGGATATGGTGAATTTTGGTCCAATAGACACTATACCTGAAAAGTTTTCTGACAGAAAGTTCTATAAGCATAACCCTACAGTAACGCTTATGAGAACAACAACAGAGGAATTAATAAATATTGGAAATAAAATTGCAGAGAAATTAAATATGGCGAGTGAAAAAACTGCACTTTTCTTACCTCTAAAAGGAGTATCAGGAATAGATGCTATAGGACAGCCTTTTTTTGGACCGGAAGAGGACAATGCCTTGTTTAAGACACTTAGAGCAGAGGTGAATCAAGATATTGTAGAAATTGTAGAGATGAGTCACCATATTAATGAACAGATATTTGCAGAAGCAGCGGCAAAAAAATTGATAGACTATATGGAAAACTAGAAGACCTAGATAAAAATAAATAGTATGAAGAATGGAGGAATATGAGATGTTAAGAAAAACAAGAAGTGAAATTTTAGAGGATTTTAAGGCACAGGTAAAAGCGGGGAAAATTTTGGTAGGTGTAGGTGCAGGAACCGGTATTACAGCAAAATGTAGTGAGCAGGCTGATGTTGATATGCTAATTATCTATAATTCCGGACGTTTTAGAATGGCTGGAAGAGGTTCTCTGTCAGGATTGATGTCTTATGGGGATGCAAATAAAATTGTACAGGAAATGGGTGCAGAGGTTTTGCCAATTGTCAAGAAAACACCGGTGCTTGCCGGTGTGTGTGGAACAGATCCTTTCAGGGTTATGGATTTGTTTTTAAAACAATTAAAAGATCAGGGATTTAACGGAGTGCAAAATTTCCCGACAGTGGGATTGATTGACGGTAAATTTAGAGCAAATCTGGAAGAAACCGGTATGGGATACAATCTGGAAGTGGACATGATTCGTGAAGCTCATAAATTAGATATGGTGACTTGCCCATATGTATTTGATGAAGAGCAGGCAAAGGCAATGGCAGAAGCGGGAGCTGACTGCTTAGTAGCTCATATGGGGCTTACTACAAAAGGATCTATCGGAGCAGAAACGGCGTTAACATTGGATGATTGTTGCGAAAAGATTCGCGGAATTATTAAGGCAGGAAGAGAAGTGAACCCGGATATTATGGTGATTTGTCACGGTGGTCCGATTGCAGATCCGGAAGATGCAGCTTATGTAATTAAGCAGGTTCCTGAGATTGACGGATTCTTTGGTGCGTCTTCTATTGAAAGGCTTGCTTCAGAACGTGGTATGACAGCTCAAGCGGCAGCTTTTAAATCCATTACCAAATAAAAATATAAAAAAACATATAAGTCTTAGGTATAAAATGAACTGAAGTAAAAGTTAGGATATAAAACAGGAGCGGAAGGTATGGAATCTTTCGCTCCTGTTTGTGTAGAAAAGACAGTTAGGACAAAATGAGTTGATTTTTATCCCCAAAGGGAGTTATACCAGGCTAGTATAAAAAATACCCGTGGCTAATTGTATAAGGATAGACACGGCAGTGATTGCTGCCCAGCAAGCAAAACCCATCAAAATGGGTTTTCCCCCCTTTTTTATAAGTTTAACAATATTGGTATTAAGACCTATTGCAGACATTGCCATGGCGATGAAATATTTTGCTAACCATTTCATTGCTTTGACAAAGCTTCCCATATAAAGGGTTGTAAATGCATTAGGTCTTATAGAGCTAATAATGGTAGTAAAAATTGCTGCGATAATAAAATAGAGAATAAAAACCGGGAAAATATTTTTTATGGAGTAGCCATTATTCGTTCCTCCTGATTTTTGTGCTCGGTAAGTTCGATAAAAAGCCAGGATAAGTGTGATGGGAATGATAGCAAGGGTTCTGGTGAGTTTTACGGTAACAGCAGCCGAAAGGATTCCGTCAATTCCATAGATACTTTCTGCAGTTGAGGCGCAAGCAGTAACAGAAGAGGTATCATTTACCGCGGTTCCTGCAAAGATTGCGAACCCTTCACTTCCAAAGCCGATGGAATGTCCAAAAGTAGGGAAAATAAGAGCTGCCAAAACATTAAACAAAAAGATAACGGAAATTGCCTGGGCGACCTCGCTATCATCAGCATCTATCACCGGAGCTGTTGCTGCAATTGCAGATCCGCCACAGATGGAGGAGCCGACTCCGATAAGCGTTGCAACTTTTCCATCCATTCGAAGCAGTTTCATCATGATAAATGCAACAAGTAAAGATGTGGAAATGGTAGCAATGATGACCGGAAGACACTTTGTTCCCACGGACACAATGGTTCCTAAATTCAGAGAAAATCCAAGGATGATAACAGCCCACTGTAGAATCTTTTTTGAGGTAAACTTAATACCTGTTGCCAGCTTGTTTGAAGTGGAAAAATTCGGGTTTATCAAAGTAACAATCATTCCGATAAGGATGGCAAAAACCGGAGCGCCAATGATTTCAAAGGAAAAGCCGGATACCCTGAAATTGGAAAATAGGGTGGCAATAGCAGCAATTATAAGACACGTAAGAATTCCAAATCCATTTTTCTTGAAAAAAGTCATAGTAAAACCTCACAATCGTATTTTTTAAAATTGTAGCATAGAGAGGATAGAATATAAAGTCAATGATAGAGATCATCTATAATAAAAATAGGATTCATGTGGAAAGAGGAGACTAGGACGAAGAGATGAAAAAGAAAAGACAGAGTAGGAGTAAAGTATTTATTCATATTGATTATGGGTGTATGAAAATCTATGATGATATTTTTGGTACGATAGGAGGTTTTTATTTTCTGGAGCCAGATGGAATGTTAGCATATGATCCTATTACGAAAAAAATTATTTTTGTCTGCGTGAAGATAAAATTATATTTTTAGATAGGTGTCAAAGATCACAGGTGTGTGGTAAGAATCTTTTTGCAGAAGAGTGGGAAGAATGGAAAGGGGATGAGGAAGGTATGAAAAACTTTGACTTATAAGAGATCAGGTAATGTAATTAGCACGGTTATCGATTGTGTATACTGGAATGATAAAAGATTTATTTGTGTTTTAGGAATTGTCATTTACTGATAAAGGTAGTTTGGTAGAGATATTTACCAATAGGGCGGTATGGATGGGAGTTAAGAAGATAATGATGTCGCAATCACGGTGCGGAAATTAGGGTGTATGATTTGATAAAATGCGGTATATATGATGGAAAATGAAAAAGTATTTACTATGAGCGTGGCAAAGGTCTACCCGCTGCTGGTCGCCAAAGCAGAGCGAAAAGGTCGCATGCGAGATGAAGTGGACAAGCTTACCTGCTGGTTGACCGGCTACAGCTGCAAGCAGCTGGCAGAACAGCTTTCAAGCGGTGTAAGTTACCGTGAGTTTTTTGAGAATGCACCTCAAATGAATCCGAATTTTGTGCTTATTAAAGGAGTGATCTGTGGGATTCGTGTGGAAAACATTGAGGATCCGCTGATGCAAAAGATCCGTTAGCTTGATAAGCTTTTGGATGAACTGGTAAAGGGTAAGAGTATGGATAAAATATTGCGGAGGAATAAATAGATGATTTTACGATTTAGTGCAATTATCTTACAAAATGAGGGGATGGATGCTGCCTATGTAGAAGTGCCCTACGATATCAAAGAAATGTTTGGGAAAGGTCGATTACTTGTCAATGCAACTTTTGACCATGTTTGTTATCGAGGTCAAGTCGTAAAAATGGGAACATCCGGCTATATTATTGGCGTTACGAAAGCTATACGAAACCAGTTAGATAAGACATTCGGTGATGAGGTTTTTGTTACTCTAGAGGAACGTATTTAAGAAGCATCTGCACTGTGTAAATGTCCCCAATGCGGTCGAACATTTAAAAATAAAGAACAAGGGCACTACTGTGTTGACAAGCCGAAAAATATAGAGGAATATATTTGGCGCCAGGAATCGGAAAAACAGAATGATTTGAGGCTGATTAGCCAGGTGCTTTGTGAAGCTTTTCAGGAAGCGGAAGAGCGGATTTCTTGGGGTATGCCTACATATTGGCAAGAACATAATATTATTCATTTTGCGGTTGCAAAAAAACATATCGGTCTCTATCCCGGCTCGGAAGCAGTAAAAGCTTTCCGTCAGGAACTGCAGAACTACAAAACTACTAAAGGCACGATTAGAATCTCTTATAAAGGGTGGATATTAAACTAATTAAAAAGATTGCAAAATGGTGTTGTGAAGCAGGTCGCCATGCGTTTTACTAATTGTAGTGGCAGATTTTTATTTGGTGAGGAATAGATGGGATGTGGAGGGGAATTGCTAGGGGTTATAGAAATATATATTCAAGATGCAGATTGTCTTGTAGAGATTCGTACAAACTCACTAGAGTAGTGGATTTGTTTCTGAGAACTAACAGGGATAATATGGAATCAATACTGTTTCCTTGGATTATGTTGAGATGATAGTTTTGAAGTAGAAGGTAAATTTTAACTATCGAAAAAGTGCTTAAAAGTCAAAGCGTAACTTTTTTTATTTTTACGATGATTGCAGGAAAAGATACGTGGAAATAAGTTGGAAACAGTGTAATATAGGATATAGGGGAAACTGGTAAAGTCAGATGTTTGAGGAGATGTTTATAGATAGGAAGGAGTTAGGGGAAAAATGATAAAAATACTATTCATCTGCCACGGCAAAGTGTCGCCGAAGTGGTAGAGAACCAGTATTTACAATGGTTTCAGCTATCTGAGCAGATGGATTTCCCACACTTTTCCCACAATAATGAGCCTCTGGCATAGCACGAATGATTTCCCACTTACTGCTGTAGGTGGGATTTTTTGTGGGAAGTTGATGGCGGTCAAAAATGACCGGGTTCAGGTTTTGGATATATAAAAGTAAGATATATAGCGATTCGCCTATTGTAAACGATTTGTCCAAAATCTATTGTTTGTGCCATAGCTGCATAAAAAATGGTTATATTGTAGAAATCTATGATATAGTGAATTGAAAGAATAACTAAAGATAATAACGTGTGGTTAGATTATGTGCTTGTGTTTCGCAAGCGTTGATTAAAATGGTAGGGAGATATGCTCTCTTATCGAACTTTTATGTGTCTACGTGTATTATGTTACGTTGGCATTTCGCATAATGAGTAACCACACGTTTTTTATAAGGACGAATTATGGAAGAAATTAAAGAAGTACGAACAAGAAATGAACTAGCAGATTATATTGGTGTTCCAAGAAAAAAATTGTCATATGTATTATACGTTAAGAGAATAGAAAATTTGTATGAATCTTTTGAAATTCCTAAAAAGAATGGTGGTTTCAGGCAAATTCATGCACCTAAAAAGATTTAAAACAAATACAAAAAAGTTTAGCAGAAACCCTTTATAAATACGAGAAAGAAATTGCAAAAAAGGATGGAATTAATTCTAATATTTCTCACGCGTTTGAAAAGGGAAAGAGCTTTATTACAAATGCTCAGATACATAGAAATAAGCGTTTTGTAATTAATGTTGATTTGGAAAATTTTTTTGATAGTTTTCATTTTGGACGAGTGCGCGGATATTTTATGAAAAATATAAACTACCAGTGCTCAAAAGAGGTTGCAACTACAATTGCTCAAATCGCATGTTATGAAGGCAAACTTCCACAAGGAGCCCCGAGTTCTCCAATTATTACAAATATGATTTGCAATATATTTGATATGAGATTATTGAGATTGGCGAAGAAGTATAAATTGGATTATACAAGATATGCAGATGATCTGTCGTTTTCCACAAATAATAAAAGTTTTCTAAATGCAGAAAAGCAATTTTTTGAGGAGTTATCAAAAGAAATTAAACGAGCAGGTTTTTCAATCAATGATAAGAAAACCAGAGTACAGTACAAAGATTCTCACCAAGAGGTTACAGGAATTGTTGTAAACAAAAAATTGAATGTGAATAGAGATTATTATAAAAAGACAAGGGCTATGGCACATCAATTATATAAAGAAGGTGAATACTTTATTGATGGGGAGAACAAGGGAACACTGAACCAGTTAGAAGGCCGTTTCTCTTTTATTAATCAATTGGATAGATACAATAATAAACTTGAATCAGGAAGGCACCAATTTGAAAATCTTAAAGGGCATGAAAGAGCATATAGCCAATTCTTGTTTTATAAGTACTTTTTTGATAACGAAAAGCCATTAATTATTACAGAAGGAAAAACAGATGTAATATACCTAAAAGCTGCATTAAGAAAAATGTGGAAAGATTATCCAGAACTCGTTGCGAAAAACGACAAAGGACAATTTGAATATAAAGTCTCTTTTTTAAAGAGAAGCAAACGTATTGAATACTTTTTGAATATTAAAGAAGATGGCGCAGATACATTAAACAATATTATGGAATTCTACAAGGACAAAGGTAATCCTAAATATCCAAAGTATATGAGAGAGTTTAAGGAGTTGAGTAAAAGAGTTTCCACTAATGCAGTAATTCTATTGTTTGATAATGAACTTTCTGAGAAGGAAAGTCCAGTGTCTAAATTTTTAAGAAAATGTTCATTAAGTGGTCAAAATGAAAAGCTGAAAGAGAACCGAATATTACATATTCAAGACAATACCTATATAATGGTTACCCCGCTGGTGAATGAACTTGAATATACAGATATAGAAATGCTGTTTGACAATGAAGTGCAGGATGTAGAAATCAATGGTCGCAAATTAGACAAAACCGGAAAAAAGATAAAGAAAAGTTTTTTAATAAAGACATTTTTTCTCACTACATAATGAGGAATTATGAGAAGATTAATTTTGATAATTTTAGACTAATGCTTGATGATATCCGTAGCGTTGTGGAATTGTATCAAAAAAGAATAAAAACTGAAACTAAATAAAAAGAATGAACGTTTATGAAAACAAATGAATCTAATTGAGAATTCGCAAGATTATGTAATCGATGCGTTAGAATGGTCTCGTGTGTACGATGAATTTGGAATACAAGGAAAAAGCCGTGATAGGAAATAAAGCAAAATGGAAACTTGCGTTTGTTTCGCTAGTTCAAGCATTTGAATTACTTTTGAAATGTGAGCTTGAACAGATTAATCCAGTATGAATTTAAGCAAGAGCTTGAAAGATGCGGAAAACATTCTTTTTTTATAACTTCAGAAGGAGAAAAGGTGGAGAGAATTTCATTTGGTAAAGAAGGAGAATGTATTCCTCTTGAGTATAATGCTCCTGATGCGGTTTTTCATCGTGATTATTGCGATGATTGTGGAATTAAAAAGGGAGAATATCATATGGCAGATTGCGACATAGAAATTTGCCCATTATGTAAAAACAAATACTTAGTTGTGAGTGTGATTTGTTTTTAACGGATGAGGATTAATGAATATGGAGGAGTATTCTATGAACAGGATAATCAAAAACAAGATAAAGTGTAACAAATGTGGAGATGTCATAGAAAGTATTTCTGTACATGATTTCAAATTCTGTGAATGCGGAGCAGTTGCAGTTGATGGTGGTCATGAGTATTTAAGAAGATGTGGAAATCGTGAGGATTGGGAAGAATGTTCTGAAATTGAAGAATAATTTAGTTGAGATAAGCTGGTAGTAAATGCTGGCTTTTCTTGTTTCTTGCAAGGGTAAATACCCCAGAAATGAATATTGAAAAAGCCTAGCCTATATAAATGCATCCCCCTATAATTTGAGTATCAGAATCCGGAACAACTGTACCGTGGTTTGAAAGATAAATATAGTTTATGAACCCACATCATGCGGTTTCTATTACATTGGAATTGAATGTTGCAATTTTCAAAATTCAATTGAGCTTAGTATTGTAATATGCTAAAATTTATTCAAGATTTATTGATTGGAAAAAGGAAAGACATATGAAAAAATACGAAGAAAATATGTTTGCTGAATACGAAGAAATAAAGCCAGCTCGAAATGGAAATATAGTTTCATTTTCAAAGAAAGAGTATGTGAGGTTAAAATCAACACTCGATATCTTAGAAATTGGAGGATATATTTGCAATTTGAATATTGAGAGCTGCTGAATTAGAGATTGACATGAATGATTAGGTATAGTGAGTTATAAAAGTTGTTGTGTAATGGAGGAAAACAATGGCTGTTAGTTATGATAAATTATGGGTAATTTTAAATGAACGTAAAATGATGAAAACAGATTTGATCAGAGCAGCGAAAATCAGTACCAATGCAATGGCGAAGCTCGGAAAGAATGAAGATGTTCGTGTGGGTGTGTTGGTTAAGATTTGTGAGACTTTGGATTGTAAATTAGATGATATCGTAGATATTGTTAAATAATCAATTCTGAAATCTATTAAATTATACATACATGTATTTGAAAAAATAAGGTGATACGATGCGTATTAGTGAAAAAATGAAACTTAATAAATCTAAACTAGAATTAGATTTTTATGATTATGAGATAGAAAAGGATAATTATGCTTTTTTGGATCCGTATTATATTGCAAAGAAAGAAGATGCTTTTTTATCTGAATGTAATACTTATGTGGAATCTTTTTTTGATTATTTTTTGTTTCTATTAAAAGAAGACGAAGATGCTGCATATGACTTATTTTCTCATCTTGGAGAAGTAAATGAAATTTGTTTAGGAATGAGCAAAAACAAACCTTCAGGAAGAGGGATAGGCGCAATTAATACAAGAGAAATATTTAAATCCATAAAAGAAAGTCAAGCGTTTCGAGATGGTACAGCAAAAAATATGGAAGATATAAGATTGTTTATTCCTGGAATTGATAAAGACAAAATTTCTGATATGGTGGCTAACATTATTAAATTGCCTTTGATTGAATATACACAGGAGCAGTGTAAGTTACACGGGATTCCTCTGGTATCAATTGAAACAGGGTATTGTTGGGACAAAAAACAGTGGGTACGTGGTCATAGAGACGCTCTTGTTATTGACGACAAACAATATTTGTTATTTCCTAAAAATCTGGTATCTAAAGCTAAATATTATTCATCTGATGAGTATTTTAGAATGTATATTTTGGAGTACTTGCAAAAGAAAAATATTGAGGAAGATACAGCGTTAGTGCATAAATCTTTTAATAAAGACGGATCTGTCAGAAAGGCACGTGTATTTAAAAAAGAGATTAAAGAAAAAATGATTGCTAAAGGGGAATTTATAACAAAAGAATGGTTGGCACGTTTTACGAAGGAAAATCCAGAAGTATATGCTAAATTTTGTAGAGATACAATGAAGAAAATATCTCGGTCCGAATATGAAAATATTAGTAAGGAAGAGATTGAAGAAATAATTGATAAATTAATCGAATCTTTAAGGGGTATTCCAACCGGAGCGACTAATGCGACAAAGTATCATCACTTAATTAGCGGGATTTTAGAACTTCTTTTTTATCCATATATGGCACATCCGCGTGTTGAAAAGGAAATTCACGAAGGAAGAAAACGTATCGATTTAGTTTTTGATAATATTGCTGAAGAAGGATTCTTTAACTTATTAGGGACAGTTTATGATGTCCCTTGTAGTTGGATTATGGTTGAATGTAAAAATTATACTAAGGATATTTCTAATCCCGAATTGGACCAAATGGCAGGTCGATTTGCAGCAAGGAGGGGAAAATTTGGTATAATTTGCTGTAGAGCAATTGATAATGAAGCGGCGTTTATGGAAAGAGAACGAGATACGCTTAAAGATGGAAGAGGATGGATAATTCATTTGACAGATGATGAGATTATTTATCTTTTAGAACAAAGAAAAGAAGATGTTTATGTAAATGATTATATGGTGAAAAAATATAGTGAAATAATTGAATGAATATTATAAATGAAAGGAGTACAAATATGCCGGAAGATAAGAGATGGCAATTTGAACTTGAGGAATATATCCGGCAGGGAGAACCGGAACAGGCAGAGAAAAGCGAAGCATGGCAGATTGCGATTGGTTTGCAGCAGGTGGACGGGCTGAAGACTTCTTCATATTTGCTGGATACTGCCAAAGAGCATATAGAAGGAAAAATCAGTATTGATGAGGCTCAGAAGCGAATCCAGAGTTACTATGAAGAAAGAACGGATCGAAAAGAAACTGAGAATGAAACAAAAGAGGCTGATATTGTTTCTTCAAGAATCACACAGCTTTTGGGAGAGAAAACATTCCAGTTTTCACCGGCAGAATGGATGACGATTCATCGTCGCCTTTTTGAAGGTGTATTTGACCATGCCGGAAAAATCAGAACGTATAATATTACGAAAAAAGAATGGGTGCTGAAAGGGGATACGGTCATTTACGCATCCTGGAATAGTATCAAAGATACGCTTGATTATGATTTCAGAACAGAAAAAGAGTTTTCCTATGAAGGATTGACTTTGAATGAGTCTATCAAACATCTGGTGAAATTTGCTTCTGATATCTGGCAGATTCATCCGTTTGCAGAGGGAAATACAAGAGCAACAGCTGTTTTTATTATTAAATACATGAAGACATTCGGATTGAAAGTGGATAATGATGCGTTCAAAAAACATTCCTGGTATTTCAGAAATGCTTTGGTTAGAGCCAATTATAACAATTTGAAGAATGGAATTCATGCGACTACAAAGTATTTGGAAAGGTTTTTCAGTAATCTGCTGATGGGAACGGAATACGAGCTGAAGAATCGATATATGCATGTGGATTATGTTCCGGAACAGGATGGAAATGCTGTTCAAAGTGCAATAGAAGAGATTTCAAAGGGCAAAATTTACACTTGGAATTGCCCTTTGGATGAATTGGCGATTCTGAAGCTGATTGTAGAAAATCCGAATATTACGCAGGAAGAGATTGCAAGTAGAATTGGAAAATCAAAACGAACTGTTAAAAATAAGATTGCTTCGTTGAAAGATAAAGGATATATTCGGAGATTGAATGGGAAGAGAAATGGCAAGTGGGAAGTTTTGATAAATATGGAATGATCATTTACGGATAAAACACAAGAAAAATATACAAAGGAGAAACAGTATGGCTTTAACAACATCTTATTTGACATCAATTAAAAATGTTGAAAGTATTTTTAATTCTATTTTAAGTGCTAAAGCACCAGAACGATTTACAACAAAATTCTTAGAAGATTTGGGCTTTAAGAGTAGTACTGACAGACTTTTTATAGGTATGTTAAAAGCATTAGGTTTTTTGGATGAAGGAGGACAACCGACTCAAAGATACTATGATTTTTTGGATCAATCTCAATCGAAATATATTGTAGCGGTTGGAATAGAAGAAGCTTATGAAGACCTTTTTAATCTTAATAAAAATGCTCAGAATATGACAAATGAGGAAGTAAAGAATAAATTAAAGACACTTACTCAGGGACAAAAAGGGGATAGAGTGATAGAACAAATGGCAATGACTTTCCGTGCATTGTGTAGCTACGCTGATTGGTCGGAACATGGTGTTCAAAAGAGCGTTGTAGAATCTAAAAAAGAAGATTTAGATATCAAAGGGAACACACCTTCAATAGTAACAAATAATTCTAAGAATGAAGTGAAAACAGAAACGGGAATGAATTTGCATTATAATATTCAAATTCATTTACCAGAAACGACAAATATGGCGGTGTATGATGCCATTTTTCAGAGCTTAAAGAAACATTTAATGTAAAGTAGAGTGAGAAAATCAATGAATCAAGATAAATTATATTCATTTGTTATGCGTGGGGAATTAACTAAAGTGGCACTTGGGAATACAGGTGTGATCAGTAAACATTCTTCTTCTGAATCATTAGTACAAGATTATATTAAGAGCCTTTCGTTAGATTTGTTAGATGATGAGTGCGTTAATAGTGCGAAAGAAATGGCTACAGTTTATACTGCCATTGCAGCATTTGAAAATATGGTGCGAAGATTTGTAGTTAAAGTTTTGTTAGAACATAAGGGAGAAAATTGGTGGGATGATTGTGTTTCAGACAAAATCAAAAAGTTTGCTGAAACCAGAAAAAAAGAAGAAGATAAAATCAAATGGCATACGCAGCGCGGAGACTCGATGATTAATTATATAGAATTTGGTGATTTAGTTTCAATCATGCAGCAAAACTTCGATATTTTCGAAGTATATATAATTTCAATTGATTGGGCGAGACAAATAATTCAAACTCTGGAAAGATCGCGAAATGTTATTATGCATAGCGGAGTACTAGGGAGAAAAGATATAGAAAGAATTGGAACGAATATACGAGATTGGATAAGTCAAGTTGGTGTTTAAATAGCAAGTTGGTGGTAAAATGGAGCAAGACAAAATTATTCAATTAAAACAAGGCTTATCTACAGCCTTTATTAATCAAGATATTTCATCAAACTTGGCTTATAAGCCACAGTTTGTATCTAACAACTATAAAGAAGGACGAAAGGTTATCTCATCCATTGAGGATGAGCTTTTGTCATGTGAAGAATTTGCTATTAGTGTTGCGTTTATCACTATGGGAGGAATTACGCCGCTTCTTCAGACATTAAGAGAATTAGAACAGCGTGGTATCCCAGGGAAGATTCTTACAACAGATTATCTAACCTTTAGTGATCCGAAGGCGCTCCATATACTTGCAAATTTTACGAACATTGAACTGAAAATGTTTGTAACAGAGAATGCAAAAGAGGGATTCCACACGAAAGGATACATTTTCAAGAAAGAAGAAATGTATCGAATTATTGTTGGAAGTTCCAACATGACGCTTAGTGCGCTTACTACAAACCGTGAATGGAATACGAAGATTGTTTCTACAGAGCAGGGTGAATATACACAGAATGTGGTTGCGGAATTCGAACAGTTATGGAGTGCGCAGCAATCATTTTCTTATGATCAATTCATTGATGCATATACGAATGTTTATACAAAGAATAAGATTATTCAGAAACAGAAGGAAATTGCAAGACAGGCAGAGGTTTCTTCTTTGGAAGTATATCGTTTGCAACCAAATTCTATGCAGGTTGGATTTATCAATAATCTTAGGAAAATATATGAGGCTGGTGAAGATAAAGCATTATTAATTTCGGCTACAGGTACTGGCAAAACATATGCTTCTGCATTTGCCGCAAGAGAACTGGAATTCAAGAGAGTGTTATTCTTGGTTCATCGTAATCAGATTGCAAAACAGGCATTGAAATCTTACCGTAAAGTTTTTGATGGAAAAGTATCCATGGGAATGGTTACTGGTAAGTATCAGGACTACGATGATGATTTTGTGTTTGCCACAGTACAAACATTAAGTAAAGAAGATACTCTAAGCAGATATAAAAAAGAACATTGGGATTTGATTATTATTGATGAAGCCCACCATAGTTCTGCTGATAGTTATAAGAAAATCATGGATTATTTTACGCCGAAGTTGTGGTTGGGTATGACCGCAACACCGGACAAGCGTGATGATAATCTGGAAGGTAGAAATATATACGAAATCTTTGACCACCAGATTGCATACGAGATTCGTTTGCAAAATGCAATGGAAGAGGATTTGTTGTGTCCGTTCCATTATTTTGGAATCACTGATTTGGAAGTGATTGCAGATGTTGGTAAATCATCTGAAGAAAAGGTCGAAAATTTTAGATATTTAACATCAGATGAGCGTGTGTTAAATGTGATGAAACAGGCAGATTTTTTCGGACACAGTGGAGAAAGAGTAAAAGGCTTAATTTTTTGTAGTCGTATTGATGAGGCAAGAGAGTTATCCGTTAAGTTTAATGAAAAAGGTTGGAGAACGCTTGTATTAAGTGGAAGCGATTCGGAAACGGTGAGAGCGGCAGCTATTGAACGACTTGCTGGCGATGAAACAGAAGATGCATTGGATTATATTATTTCGGTTGATATTTTTTCAGAAGGTGTAGACGTTCCGGAAATTAATCAAGTAATTATGCTTCGTCCAACGGAATCACCAATTATTTTTATTCAGCAGTTAGGCCGCGGCCTTCGAAAAGCGGATGATAAGGAATATGTAGTTGTTATCGATTTTATTGGAAACTATCGTAATAATTTTATGATTCCAATTGCCCTTTCCGGAGATAGAAGTTACAACAAAGACAATATTCGTCGTTATGTAACAGAAGGTGATCGTGTGATTCCGGGTGCGAGTACGATTCATTTTGATGAGATTTCAAGAAAGAGAATTTTCCAGGCAATCGACAATGCAAATTTCAGTGATATAAAGCTGATACGTGAGAATTATACAAATTTGAAAAATAAGTTAGGTCATATTCCGGCGCTTACAGATTTTGATAAATATGGAGAGATGGATGTACTTAGAATTTTCGACAACAATAGCCTGGGCTCATATTATAAATTCCTTGTGAAATATGAAAAGGAGTACACAATCCGATTATCAAAAGATGAGGAAATAGTGATTGAATTTGTTTCTAAAAAGTTGGCAAGCGGAAAGCGAATTCATGAGCTGGAAATGTTGAAACGTTCGCTTAAATATCAACATGGTATCATGAGTCTGTTAAAGAAGTCTTTGTATGAAAAATACAACTGTTCTATGGATGATAACTGCGCAGAAAACGTTGTAAATATGATGACAAATGAATTTCCAACAAGTGCAGCTAAGAAAACATATTCTCAGTGTGTATTTTTGGAAAAAGAAGGTTCAGATTATTGTGTGTCAAAATCTTTTGGAGAAATGCTGCAGAATGAAGATTTTTATAACATCTTAGAAGAACTTATTGACTTTGGTATTTCACGTTATAAAGAAAATTTCAGTATGCGTTATCAGGATACGGATTTGGTTTTGTATCAGAAATATACATACGAAGATGCTTGCCGTCTGTTGAATTGGGAAAGAAATGAAGTCCCATTGAATATCGGTGGTTACAAGTATGATAAGAAAACAAAAACATTCCCAGTATTTATCAATTATGATAAGCAGGAAGATATCAGTGATACGACAAAATACGAAGACCATTTTACAAGTTACAATCGTTTAATTGCGATTTCTAAGAGTGGACGTAGTATTGAATCAGAAGATGTGCAGAATTTCATAAATGCAAAAGAACGTGGAATAGATGTACAACTTTTTGTGAGAAAAAATAAAGACGATAAGATTTCAAAAGAGTTCTATTATCTTGGAAGAATGACGTCAACTGGATTCGTAAAAGAATTTGTAATGCCAAATACTGATAAAACAGCAGTCGAAATTGAATGGGCATTAGACACTCCGGTGCGAGAAGATATTTACGAATACATTGTAAATGGATAATAGAATCGGTGGGAGATAGAATGAAAACAATTAGAGTAGTAGCAGCGATTATTATTGAAAACGAAAAAGTGTTTGCAACTCAGCGAGGCTATGGTGATTTCAAAGGCGGATGGGAATTTCCAGGTGGGAAAATAGATGCTGGCGAGACACCAAAAGAAGCAATCATCAGAGAGATCAAAGAAGAACTTGATACAGAAGTAGAAGTGTTTGAATTATTAGATACTGTAGAATATGATTATCCAAACTTTCATTTATCAATGGATTGCTTTATCTGTAAGATAAAAACAGGTAATTTGGTGCTGAAGGAGCATGAAGCATCAGCTTGGTTGACAAAAGATACTCTGTATAGTGTAGATTGGTTGCCAGCGGATCAGGGATTGATTTCACAGATAGAAGTTCGTTTATAAAAGAATTGGAGGCGATTTATGTTAGTTTATGATGGTACAAAAACAGATTTTTTAAGAAGTGTGGAACAAGATACCATTGCTTTTGAAATAGAACAAAATATTTATGAAAAAATGAATCGCCACACTGGAAGAAATGAATTTCGTGCATGGGAAAATTCCTTGGAATATATGTACAAGGTCTTAAATGATAATGAAATTCCAGAAAATTCAGGTATTGCGATTGAATACAATATACCGCAGACTTCGAAAAGAGTTGATTTTTTAATATCTGGTTATGACAAAGATGAAAATGGAAACGTCGTTATTATAGAGTTAAAGCAATGGGATAAGATTGAGTCTATCAAGGGCAAGGACGCATTAGTTGAAACGTATACAGGAAATGCAGTGCGACAAGTAGTGCATCCATCGTATCAAGCTTGGTCATATGCTATGCTAATTGCGGATTATAATCAGTCAGTACAAGAAGAACAGATTCGATTATGGCCATGTTCTTATTTGCACAACTATAGACGTAGAGTAAATGATCCATTAGATGAAGAACAATATCAAATTTATTTAGAAGATGCACCAGCTTTTACAAGAGGACAAGTAGATGATTTGCGAACTTTTATTAAGAAATCTATTAGAAAAGGTGATAATAAAGAACTTTTATATTCGGTAGAGCATGGAAAAATTAAACCATCAAAAAGTTTGCAGGAATCCATTGCTAAGATGTTAAAAGGTAATCGTGAATTTGTAATGTTGGATGAACAAAAGGTCGTATACGAAGAAATTCTTAATGCATCTCGTCATTCAATGGAAGATTGCAAAAAACGTGTTATTATTGTACAAGGTGGACCGGGAACAGGTAAAACAGTTGTAGTAATTAATTTATTGGCTCAGCTAACGAATGAAGATCAATTTTGCCAGTATGTTTCTAAAAATAGTGCACCACGTAATGTTTATCAGAAGAAACTGAAGGGGCAGATGCGTAAAAGTAGTATTGATAATATGTTCAAAGGTTCTGGTATTTATACAGAAGCCGGTGAAAATATAATTGATACGATTTTAGTGGATGAAGCACATAGACTTAATGAAAAATCCGGAATGTTTCAGAATATGGGCGAAAACCAGATTAAAGAAATCATTCATGCAGCAAGATGTAGCGTATTCTTTATTGATGAAAGTCAGCGAGTTACATTAAGTGATATCGGAAGCGTTGAAGAAATTGAAAAATGGGCACATTTTGCAGGAGCAGAAATTACACACATGGAACTAGTATCACAATTTCGATGTAATGGTTCTGATGGTTATCTGGCTTGGTTAGATAATACTTTAGAAATCAGAGAAACAGCAAACTGGAATATGAAAGATATTGATTATGATATTCAGATTCTGGATTCGCCTCATGAAGTACGAAATATTATTGTTGAAAGAAACAAAATTTGCAATAATAGAGCAAGAATTTTAGCAGGGTATTGTTGGAATTGGTTAAAAGAGGGGCAAAATGATTCTTCGGTCCATGATATTCAGATTGGCGATTTTGAGCTCAGTTGGAATTTAAAGAATTCAAATACATTTGCAATTGATGAAACATCCATAAATGAAGCAGGTTGTATTCATACATCTCAAGGATTGGAGTTTGATTATGTAGGTGTTATTATTGGTGATGATCTTCGTTATGAAAATGGGAAAGTTGTAACAGATTTTACGAAACGAGCCAGAACTGACCAATCGTTAAAAGGAATAAAAACACTATCCAAAGAAAATCCAGAAAAAGCAAGAGCTGTTGCAGATGAGATTATCAAAAATACATATCGTACACTGATGACACGTGGAATGAAAGGGTGTTATATATATTGTACAGATGAGAGATTAGCAACGTATTTGAGAGAATGTCTTAAGTAGAGGGGCAATAAAATGACACAGGAAACGATTAATGAAGTATTAAAATTTAGAGATGATAGAGACTGGAAGCAGTTTCATAATCCAAAGGATTTAGCAATTTCTATTAGTTTGGAAGCAGCGGAATTATTGGAAGTTTTTCAGTGGAGTGCTGCAGATGTGAAATGTGAAAATAAAATTGACAAGATTAAAGAAGAACTTGCAGATGTTGTGAATTATTGCATTCTTATGGCGGATGCATGTGGACTGGATTTAGATGATATTGTTCGTGAGAAAATAAAACACAATAATAAAAAATATCCGGTGGAGAAAGCATTTGGAAGTAAGGAAAAGTATACGGAATTGAAAAATAAATAGAATATTTTAACAAGTCGATTACTTCGGTGGTCGGCTTATTTTTTTGCCTATTTTTAAAATTTTTCAAAATCCTGGTTGTATAAGAGTCTCTCAACTCTCAAGTAAGTGAACATTTGCCTAGTTAGAAGTCGAGCGGAAAGGATCTGACTCCAATGTCGTCCGCTGACGGAGCTAAAAAGGTTGTTCCAAAGTGTTTAAGTGAGGAGATGCAATATGTAATATTTTGAAACTTTTTATCAAAAAATGTTGTATAAGCTCTTCTCTCTTCCCATATAGGTAGAGGAGCATTTAGAGAATGAATAATTTCATCAAAGTCGTTTCCGTTCTGGACATGAATAGAAATCTACATCTCCTCACCACACTTTGACAACTTCATAGCTCTTTTGCACGAGGATACTTGATCTGAATGTGCTTTTGGGAATATCTATCCTGTGTGTCTGATCAGTGCATACGTTTCGGTTTAATCTGATGCAGGGAACGATGAGGTGGAAGTGTGCGATTGTAACTTGTTGATTTAGCAAAGAGGAAGGGAATACGAAAAGTATAGGAGGATTTATTGGAACTTTTGTCATTGGATGAAGAGAAGCTCCTTGTGTGGTTTGGTTGTGAAAACCTGGAATTCACAAAGAGACGACTCAAAATGGTTGATTTATTTGTAACCGATGAAGATTTTAGAAAATTAGTCTTCGGATTATTGCGAAAATTGAATACGGAAGAATATGCATCAATCTATACAGATATGTTTTTTGACATACGCGCAGAAGATGATGCAAGAAAGACTGCCAGAGATCAATATCTGGCGGTATTAAGTGACACAACAGGACATGAAACAGAATATCTGCTTCGCATTTAGCGAAAGGTTAAAATGGTGAATTATATGAATAAGGTTCAGTTAATGGGAAGATTAACAAGAAATCCGGAATCAAAATATGTTGGAGGTTCCGGTGACACTCTGATGGTAAAGTACACGCTTGCAGTCGATCGTAGATATCATGGAAGTAACAGCACCACTTCTGATTTTATCAATTGTGTGGTTTATGGCAAGGGAGCTGAGTTTGCTACGAAGTGGTTGAAAAAGGGAATGAAGATAGCTGTGTGTGGCCGAATCCAGACTGGCAGTTATACCGGTAAGGATGATAGGAAGGTTTATACCACAGAGGTCGTTGTGGATGAGCATTACTTTGCGGAAAGCAAAGCTACTGAAGCAGATGATGTACAGGAAACTAAAACAGACAGTGAAGGATTCATGGAAGTTCCGGAAGGTGAGGAATTACCGTTTGAATAATCTCTGAAGCAAGGCTGAAGAGCGCACTTATATACTTTTAGCAAAGTATGTGCATTCTCCGAAGGAAACCGTTCTGAAAGTTATTTCAGAAAAGGTTTTGCGGATTAGAAATCCGATGAAGAAAAAGGTTTTTAAAGAAAGGTTATTTACATATGGCAAGAAAAAAATCATTTGAAGAGTATCGAGAAGAAAATTTAAGAGAACAGGAAAAAATCAAACAGCAAATTGAAGATGCAAGATTAAAGCAGTTGCAGGCAGAGCATTGTATCCAGCGAGCAGAAAATCAGATTGCCTACCAGAGAAAGAAAAAAGATAAGGCCAGAGTACATCGTCTGATCACAAAGGGTGCTGCAGTCGAGGCAATTTGCAAAGATACACAGTATCTGATGGAATCGGAGTTTTATGAATTGATGGACGAAGTGCTGCATATTCCAAAGCTGCGGTTTCATTTGCGTGTAGCTGATATGGTACAGGGAAGAAAGGGAATTATAGAGGAGGAGTAATTTGGGGTGTTATCATTTTCATTTAACGCAGCTATCCAG
>DATCYL010000335.1:0-11036 GCA_036570305.1 Lachnospiraceae bacterium | reverse complement strand
AAATAATTACCATTATTATCAATGTAAAAACCATCGCCCCATCAAAACATTTATCAGCAATAAGTTATTTTTCTTCTATAGATTCTGTTACATTAGTTCTATATTTCTCTTCACATGCTTTTAAGTAATCAAAGCATAATCCTCCATCACATCTATAGAAAAATGGATCTTTACAAATTGTATTATCACTATTGAGAATAAATACAGGTATGATATCTTTATCGTTGCTGTTTATATAACTAATTTTAAAACTGTATCCCGTTCTTCCAAGTGAAATGCCATCTCTTTTCATTGAAATACCTTGAATATTCGCCACTATATATTCGATATCTTCTGAATCGGTGATAGTAAAACCAGTTCCTGTATTTCCATCGAACACATTTATATGGTCTACCTCAGAAGGATTTACATTCTTACCGAATTTCTTTGGCATGAAATAGTAACCTACTGTTCCTACCAATAACACAGCAATTAAAATAACCAGAATACGCAGTTCCTTTTTCATACACTCTTTACCTCCACAAATATCGATTTCTCAGTTTCAAAAATTAGAATTTGAGCAAAAGCCCAAGGGACTAATGTCCCCTATGCTTTTCTCTTTTCTTTTGCTGTTTCAGTTCAAACATTCGCAGTTCGTCCGCTTCTTTTTTCTCACGGCTCCTCACTTTACGCTCCTGTTTATTCTGTTCCTGCTGTAATTTCAATGCCTGCTGCGATTTTGTGCCGATGCCTGTTTCCTGCATCTGTTTTTTCGCTTCACGTTGCATCCTTTTGGGATTTCTTTTTATATCTTTTACAACAGTATCAACAGCCGGACTGAATTTCAAACTAAAATAGTATTTTTGAATATATTCCTGCACTTCGTAATCCTTTGGTTCTGCACCAAATGTTACCTTCGCCACAGATAGTTTACCATCTTCAATACGTTCAAATACACCTACCCAAAATGGTTCTTCAAAATATACCGTCAGTTTTCCACTTGCTTTGTCCATAAGAATCCCTCCTAAAATGAATTGAACAAAGAATGGACAACCCGGAGGGGCAGGTTACTTACCCTATTTGCATAGGACGGCTGGGCTACCTACCAGCTCTAGTACATTTTTAATGTACATTGCGTTTTTATCTTTGTATTTATAATCAAGCCATATGGCACGATTAACTTATTCGGTCAATCCCGATTTGCACATCAAATCGTTTTCTTCATTCTATCACAACTTCTATTGATCCGCCATCAGTCTTTCGAACCAGGTATCCATGACAATGATAAACTAGCCTGCTCCTGGCAATTCTTGCAGCATTTCATCAAGAGTTTTCTGTTTCACATATTTCTGCACATACACCCAACAGGCAACGCTACTGGCTTCTGATACAATGTCAGCTATGGTTTTGCGCATAAGCTCTTCAAATTCAGCAATTTCTTCTTTTGGGACAACATCATACAGTGTTGGTGCCTGATGACTTAATTTTACGCCATTTTCATTTGCATCTTTAAGCAGATTCTTAACTTTTTCTCTTGAATCCTCCGGTACTTTCATGTACTCCCACATAAATGCTACCACATCGGACGGTGTGTCTTTTTTAAGTGGTGGTAACTGAATATAATCATTGTTTTCGCTCATTTTCATATCCTCCTCACGATATAATAAAATCAATAATACGTTCTCTTGTCATGTCCAGTACAGTATCTACGAACACTCCTGCAAAAAGGATCAGATACAGAATTACACTCAGCGAAAACAGAAATGCAACCTGTGCCCAGTCATGGTAACAGTATGCAGTCGCTATAATCAACAAAGTGAATATAAACCCAAGGATTCCTCTGACAACCGCATAAGTCTGTACTGTCATCTTTACTGCCAGGCCGATCACAAAAAGGATCAGCCATACCGGCAGTAATAATATCTTCCCAACAAGTTTTAAAATAAACATGTGCACCTCCTATCTTACCAGTCCTGGCATATCATGGTTCACCTCTGCCTGATAATACCCGTTCATCGTTGACGGTGCATTAAACAAAGCTGCCAATAAATATTTCTTGATGTTCTTCACCTTTGTGGTGTTACCACTCATACAGTGTAAGACATACTCGATATGTGAATAGGTCAGCATCAGAAATTTTTTCTTCACCAGTGATGCCGGATACCAGTTGCTGGCAATCAAGATCTTGTCATTTTTACACATCACAGTCTCTACGATCAGGTTCACGATTTCATCTACCTGCCGCATATCGTCATGATGGGTTACTTCCAGTGATTCATAATCAATGGTCTCTTTGACAAGGTTTTCATAAGCCTGATAATCCTCAGAGCGATTATCGCTATCAAATCTTTTCTCATCCACAGATATGATATGATTAGATTTATTATCATTCATTTCAGTATCACTAAGATTAGTATTATTAGGGTTTGAAATGTAAACTTCTTGAAGTTTGTTTTCGGGACTTCTAGAAGTTTGATTTTGGGACTTCATGAAGTTTGAATTGTAAACTTCTGCGGGTTCCTCATTTTCCACAGAAGTTTGTTTTTTAAACTTCTTTAATTCCTCTTCAAATTTTTTCTCATCTGTTTTCTCAGGCATAAAGGTTTTCACGTAGATGACGTTCACCTTTCCAAATCCCTGTCTGCGTTTCTCAATCAGGCCAATCCCTGTTTCGTCATCCAGTTCTCTCATGGATTTGATGGCTTTATTTCTGCCACAGTTCAGTAATTCCATGATATCTTCGATGGAAAAATAGATATATGCTCTATTTTTGTCGTCAAACCACTGATTCTTGATGGAAAGAGACATTCGATCCAACATCAGTCCATATAAAATTTTAGCATCGCTTGATAAATCTTTAAAGTAACTGTCTGTAAATAATGCTTTTGGTATGCGGTAGAAGCTGAACTGATCAGCTTCAGTACCGTAAAAATAATTAAATGTCATTTTTTTCTCCATAATTTCCTCCTTTCATTTTCTGCTAAGAAGTCCTCTTTTTAAACTTCTTTGACTTTGTTTTCTTAGCTTTTTCTATCCTTAACAGGACTGTTCCTGCATCCATTTTTCTAATAATGATTCAATCACCTGCTCCATATCTTTGGCTGTATAATCATCCGGAAAGTACTTTGTCAGTTTCTTTTCTGAGAAAGTAAGAGACCGGGATACTTTCTTTGCCATCACACAGTTATTGAAAATTGATAACATCTGGATCTGATTGATTGGTCCATCATTCAGCTGATTTCTGAGTGCTGCAATCTGTTTTGGCTTGATAAATCCGGTGTCGCTGATATATTCGTAAATCCATTCCTGTACTTCCTTGTCGATATAGGAGATATCGACAGCAACCGTGAATTGAAGCTTTTTGTTATCTACCAGATCAAGAAGTTCCGGAATTAATTCTGTCAGTCGGATATAACGCTGAACACTTCGTGCACTTTCTCCAACCTGTTCTCCTAATAACTGATCTGTTCTCGACTTCGTGCCACTTTGGCACAAAGTTAAATCTGTCCGACTCCCCTGTCTTTTCATTGCATCAAGTTTCATCTTATAAGCAAAGGCTTTCTCACTGGGCAACAGTTCCTCTCGCTGAATGTTAGCATCCACCATCGCCACAATGGCATCATCATCTGATAATTCTCTTACGATTGCCGGAATAGTTGTGAGTCCTGCAAGCTGTGCTGCATGCATTCTTCTGTGACCGGATACCATTTCATATTCTTCATTTTCATCCATGCGAAGCAGTACCGGAGTCAGCACTCCATTAATCTTTACGCTTTCTACCAAGTCCTGCATCTTTTCATCATCCAGCACCTTGAACGGATGATTTTTAAATGGATGGATCTTACTGATCTCTATCTCCATTGCAGATTCTTCATTTACCACACCAAGCAATTCATCAATACTAGCCAGTTTAATCTTTTCGCCACTTCTATTTTTCATTATTCAAAACCTCCTGTGTCAATTTCATATATGCCTCAGCAACTTTTCCTTTCGGACAGTGCATGTAGATACTTTTTCCCTCTGCACTGGTCTCAGCTGCTTTTACGGACATCGGAATCACATTTTCAAATACTTCTATCTGGCTTTCGTATGTTGTATGTACTCTCGATGCAATGTCCCTTGCGTAATTGGTTCTGAAATCTACCATAGTCAACAGAATGCCCTCTATCGCCAGTTTCCGGTTCAGTCTTTTCTTTACTGTAAGAATGGTCTTGATCAACTGCTGAAGTCCTTTCACAGGCAGATATGCGGCCTGCACAGGTATCAGCACAGAATCGGAAGAGACCAGTGCATTGATTGTCATCATACCAAGGCTCGGCATACAGTCGATCAGGATATAATCGTATCGGCATCGTATCGCATCGATATATTCTTTCATGAGCATTTCTCTGCTCATAACATTTCCCATCGTTACTTCTAGTGCGGAAAGCTCAATATTTGCCGGGAGAAGATCTACATTTTCCTGGTGATGTAAAATCCCATCTTTAAGAGAGATTTCTTCTTCGTTGATGACATCCATCATGATCGTTGCCAGTGTGATGCGAAGATCATCTGGTTCCTCATATCCAAGACTTGCGGTTAAACTTCCCTGTGGATCCGCGTCGATCAGCAACACTTTCTTACCTTCTCTTGCCAGTCCAATGCCTACATTTACGGTTGTGGTGGTCTTTCCGACACCACCTTTCTGGTTTACTACGGATATAACTTTACACATGATTTCTTCCTCCTTTAACTTTCCCATGATTCTTTTTTCCATAATTTCAACAGTGCCAGTATTTCCCGTTTCATCATTGCCGGTGTATAAGAATTTGGAAAATACTTGTGCAACTGCTCGTTTGTGAATGCCACTCTTGTGATCTCACCCTTTTTCACTTCACACATGATCTCTTCCATCTTTTCCAGTGACAACTGTTTTTCTTTACTCAGCTGCTTTATCCGCTGGGCCTGTGAGAGTGATGGGATTGCCTGTGCATACTCCATTGCTACAAGCAGTTCTCTTTGTTCTTTTTCTTTTAATGCAGCTATCTCTACAGCCGGACAAAAAGAAATGATCTCATCATCCAGTTTCTGCAACATTTCCGGTATCAGTTTTGTCAGTGAGATATAACGCTGCACTTGTTTTGGGCTATCACCACAATCTTCACTGATGATTTCTATTGCCCGCTTTCTTGGTGTTTTGTGGTCAACTTGGCTCTTTTTTCGACCACTTTTTCTTTTTAATACGTCATTCTTCAGTTTGTAAGCAAAAGCTTTTTCACTGTAGCTGATCCGTTCTCTGTGAAGATTGGAATCTACCATGCTCAAGATGGAATCATCTTCACTTAATACCCGGATGATTACCGGTACTTTACGGTATCCCAGTTTCTCCGCAGCATGTTTTCTTCTGTGACCGGATATGATCTCATAGTATCCATCCGGTACTGGTCTGACGATTAGCGGATTTAAAATTCCATACTTCTCAATGCTTTCCTGCAAAAGAAACATTTCCTTATCATCTTTTACCTGAAACGGGTGCTCTTTGAACGGACGAAGACGCTCAATCTCAATTTCTATGATTCTTTCTTCGTTTTCTCCTGATTGTCTGTTTGGCTCAGTCATCTTGACTCCTTTCCTCCAGGATTCAGGAAATAAAAAATGCCTGCCTGGAACTTTTATAGATAGTAAAGTTCCAAACAGACATTGCTGTTTGACCATTAGCTGTAGCTAATAGAATTGAATACTGTTTCAGCTAATTCATGTTTGCAAGTTTGGGAGAGATTGTTTCTTTTCCCGCCTTTTCTCTGATTTACATCCCCGAATAAGGGGTGACAACAGAGCGGAACCCAAATGTTAGCTGGACTTCTTAAAACCCATGTTTGCAAACCGGTAATTTTGATTAGCTGTCAGCTAACAAAAATCGTATTGCGTTAGATGGAAATTGATCATTTTGAATGGAATTTTGTGTCACGAACGTGATTTGAAAATAACAAAAGCGTTCGTTGTCAGCTAATCCAGCTAACATTTTCGAACGCTTTGAAGCCCGTCGCCAAGAGGATTTGAACCTCCGACCCCTCGCTTAGGAGGCGAGTGCTCTATCCAGCTGAGCTATGACGACTCATGCCGCAAACCCTTGATTTTACTGGGTTTCTGGGATTTTTCCCTTCGGCCATATATAAGATTATCAACTCTTTTTCGAGCTGTCAATCTACAGATTTTTTTGATTTGGTAACATTAGAACGTTCCCCAATTGGGGGAATGCTTTGTTGTCACCATTAGCATTTTTCAGAATAGATTCGAACTGAAAGTTGTTTTTCATTTTTTCCCTTTGGGGAATGCCTCGGCTTTCTCTTAGGAGGCGCTTGTTATATCCATTTAACTAAGGGAACTTATTCGGACTTTATTTTCAAAGGCGTCCGATAACCCCATCTACTCTACTTATAGAATAGATACTGTATTAATATACCTAATTTCTTGATTTATTGCAAGTCTATTTAAAAATTAATATAGCCTTGTAACCAAACAGATCCCTTAAACCTTCTGCCAACTTCCGGGTGACCAACTAAATCTTTTTCATTTACAATTACATCTAAAGAAAGTTCATTTATCTCTAATTCCATGAGATAAATTCTCTCATTTGTTTTTTTATTAATTTCTTCTTCTACTGAGATTATTTCTCCCATTATATGGTACTGATCACTTTCTATTCCGTATGGCATAAAATAGTTTTCAACAATAGTATATATATCCTCATCAACAATTCTTTTTGAAATCATAGAATAAGTGTCTATATCTTCTAAAGTAAGACTTTCTATAGCTTCCTGATTACCCTCTTTTGCTTCACTCATAAGGCGACTTCTATTCTTTATTTTTTCTTGATTTTTCACCTTATCATTCACTGTTTTTTTAATAGGTAATAGTATGGTTGCACTTGTTGATAATCCGGATAAAGAAAGTGATGAATTACTTTGTATCGGCATTTTTTCCTTCATCATTTCCTTTATATATTCCCCGGCATTTTGTACATAAAACATGATAGATACCCCTACTCTGGGATCATCACAAGCTCCTGCAAAAGAATCTTTCCCTACATGTTTTTCAACTGTAATCTCTTCTTGTGTACTAATACAGGAACCTCTAAAAAAAGGAAAATAATATTCTCTTTTAAACAAATCGTTTTCATCCAATTCCCCGCACACAGCAATACCAAATCCATGTCCATAATACTTATAAAATTCTGCATAAGTATAATTATCATCTATTGCTGATACAATGCGATGATCATAATTTTCCTTTACATCCGATAAAATTTCTTCTAAATTCTTTCTTTCTATAGAAGAAAATCCTACCGTCCTAAGATATGTATGCATACATTACCTCTATTTCTTTACTATTTCACCGGTACTAATTTTTCTTTTCCACCCATATAAGGACGAAGCGCTACCGGTACATTTACAGATCCATCCTCATTTAAATTATTTTCAAGGAAAGCTATCAACATTCTTGGTGGTGCAACCACTGTATTATTTAAAGTATGTGCAAAGTATTTTCCAGATTCTCCTTTGACACGAATTCCTAATCTTCTTGCTTGTGCATCTCCTAAATTAGAGCAACTTCCTACTTCAAAATACTTCTTCTGTCTTGGTGACCATGCCTCCACATCCACAGATTTTACTTTCAAATCTGCTAAATCTCCTGAACAACACTCTAATGTTCTTACCGGAATATCAAGTGTTCTAAATAGGTCTACTGTATTTTTCCATAATTTTTCATACCAGTCCATACTTTCTTCCGGTTTACAAACTACGATCATTTCCTGTTTTTCAAACTGATGAATACGATAAACTCCTCTTTCCTCAATTCCATGTGCACCTTTTTCTTTTCTAAAACAAGGAGAGTAACTGGTTAAAGTTTTTGGAAGACTTGCCTCATCCAACTGACTGTCAATAAATTTTCCAATCATAGAATGCTCACTGGTACCAATTAAATATAAATCTTCTCCCTCAATTTTATACATCATTGCATCCATTTCAGCAAAACTCATAACGCCTGTAACTACATTACTTCTAATCATAAAAGGAGGAATACAGTAAGTAAAACCTCTATCAATCATAAAATCTCTTGCATAAGAAATTACCGCAGAATGAAGTCTTGCAATATCTCCCATCAAATAATAAAAACCATTTCCGGCTACTTTTCCGGCACTCTCCATATCAATTCCATCAAAACGTTCCATAATTTCTGTATGATAAGGAACTTCAAATTCCGGAACAAACGCCTCTCCAAAACGTTCTAATTCCACATTTTCACTATCATCCTTACCAATAGGCACTGATGGATCAATAATATTTGGAATTGTCATCATAATGGTCTTTATTCTTTCTTCTACTTCTTTTTCCTTTTCTGAAAGGCTATTAATCCTATCTGCATTTGCTGTAGACTCTGCTTTTTTTACTTCTGCCTCATCTCTTTTTCCCTGAGCCATCAAACTTCCGATTTCTTTAGCAATCTTATTTTTCATTGCTCTAAGATTTTGAACTTCCTGTTTTATCTCTCTATTTTCTTTATCCAATTCTATAACTTCATCTACAAGAGAAAGTTTCTGCTCTTGAAACTTCTTTTTAATATTTTCTTTTACTAACTCCGGATTTTCTCTTAAAAATTTAATATCTAACATAATATCTTCTCCTATTCTTTCTATAAACTTTGTTCATCAATTTCAATTCCAAAATTTACTGCTCTGCTTAAAGCTTCAACTTCTTCATCACTTAATAAAATGTAAGATTCTCCATTTACAATTTCTTTTATATAAAGAAAACAATTTTCTCTACTATGAATTGCATTTAATATAAATCCTGTATTATTTCTATCCACCATAGCAAGAGCAAAACTTAATTTTCCTCCCACATCATCAAATGCATCATATTTTAAAATACCATATTTACTCAAAGTACTCTCTGTCATTTTATAAATATCACGAATTACAGCAGCATGATTATTATTAATTTCAACCATGCGGTCAATTTCCAATATTTTTTTTGTAAATACTTTTTCCAAAGACTGTGCATCTTTGCCTTTCATAAAAGTTTTATACTTTCCGTCCAATCTTTTCATTGCTAGAGATAAATTTACTACAACAATCAATAACACTGTAACCAAGAGTAATAAAATCAACAATAAGATTCCCGGGTCTATACCTGCACTCTCTAAAACGCTTCCCATATACTCCCCTTTCTACCCTATTTGGATTGTTTTTATTAAGTCAATTAATCTTTCTAATTCCTCATTAGAATAATACTCGATCTCAATCTTACCCTTTTTCCCCTTATTATTAACAACAACTTTTGTTCCCATAATATTTTTTAGTTGTTCTTCAATATTTCTATAAACAAGTTTTTCTATCTCTGATTCTTCCACACTTCTTTTTTTAGAAGATTTTCCAAAATTCTTTACAATTTTTTCTACTTCTCTTACACTTAATTTTTCATCAAAGATTCTATTCGCTAATTCTCTTTGTGTTTTTTTATCTGTAATTGCCAATAAAGCTCTCGCATGTCCACTACTAATCATCTCATCAATTAGCATTTTTTGTACTTTTTCGTCTAATTTTAAAAGTCTTAAAGAATTTGTAATAGCCGCTCTACTTTTCGAAACTCTTTCTGCCACTTCATCCTGTTTTAATTTAAATTCCTCTAAAAGTCTTTTATATGCATAAGCTTCTTCTATTGGATTTAGATTTTCTCTTTGTATATTTTCAATCAAAGATATTTCAAGAATTTCTTGTGGTGTAAAATTTTTACAAATAACAGGAACTTCCTTTAAACCCGCCATTTTTGCAGCTCTCCAACGGCGTTCTCCTGCTATAATTTCATAATAATCTTCTTTTTTCTGTACTAAAATAGGCTGCAAAATTCCAAACTGTTGGATAGATTCCGACAATTCTAAAAGAGCATCTTCTTCAAACATTTTTCTTGGTTGCTCTCTATTTGGCTCCACCAAAGAAATTTTTACCAACATTTCACTTTGTTCATTATCTCTTACTTTTGTATCTTCTTTTTTTTCAGAAACTGCTTTTGTATTTTCTTTTATTAAGCTATCTAAGCCTTTTCCTAGGCCTTTGGAAACTTTTTTACTTACTTTTCCATTCCCCCCTAATCCCATCGAAGACATCATTCATTTCCCCTTCTTATAATTTCTTTTGCTAATAATTTATAACTTTCGGCTCCTACTGATTTCGCGTCATATAAGTTAATAGGCAAACCATGACTTGGTGCTTCTGCCAATCTTACATTTCTAGGAATAATTGTTTTATAAATTCTTTCCTCAAAGTTTTCTCTGACATTTTCCACAACTTGCATTGAAAGATTCGTTCTCGAATCATACATAGTAAATACTGCACCTTCAAATTCTAAATTAGGATTTAGTCTTTCTTTTACAAGCTCAATAGTATGCATTAATTGTGAAAGTCCCTCCAAAGCATAATATTCACATTGAATTGGAACCAAAACCGTATCAGCCGTTGTCATCGCATTAATTGTCAACATACTTAATGCAGGAGGACAATCAATAATGATAAAATCATATTTTTCCTTTACTTTATCAATTTCTTTTTGCAAAATATATTCTTTTCCTTCTCTATCAAGAAGTTCTATTTCTGCACCTGCTAAATTTACATTAGATGGTATTACTGACAGTTTAGGAAATTTTTCTTTTATTATACATTCATCCAGTACACATTCCCCTAAAAGTAATTCATATACTGTGTTTACTACTTCTTCTTTATCTATTCCCAGTCCGCTAGTCATATTTCCTTGTGGATCTATATCGATAGCCAACACTTTTTTTCTTAAACTAGCTAAACTTGACGCTAAATTAATAGCTGTAGTAGATTTTCCTACGCCACCTTTTTGGTTAGCAATCGCTATAATTTTCCCCAAATCTACAACTTCCTTTCCAGAATTTTTTTCTTAGTATATTTAAAATCTCAATTATTATATCATTAAATTACTTATTATTCTAGATGAAATGTTTCACGTGAAACATTTATTTTCATAATATTACAAAGTAACTTTTTATAATAT
>DATCYL010000334.1:0-2857 GCA_036570305.1 Lachnospiraceae bacterium | reverse complement strand
AAATCGGCGTCCCTTCAAAAATCGGTTCATATTTTTTATCATAGTTACTAATAGGACCTTCCATTAAAGTCGGATAGTAAAAAATATATAAAGCTAACTTTCCTATATTATTTTCATGAGGGATCTTTCCCCAATACACATCCGCCATATAGCTGATTGCCTGCAAAGTGTAAAAAGAAATTCCCATAGGTAATAGTAGTTTTTTTACACTTAAAAGGGATCCTGACCTAAGCACATTACTCTCTCGCAAAATTTCCACCAAGAAATTGTAGTATTTTAAATAGATTAAAATCCCCACCAGCGCAAGTATACCCCCAGTCAAAAACCATTTCTTCTTCCTTTGTATTTTTTGTTTTTCTTCTTTGCCCTTACTTCTTAGTATTTTCTCTTGTAAGAAATGCAGCCTATTGCCAACCAAATAGATGACAACCACCGATAGTAATGGGTAAATAATCAAAAACCTACTAAAATATATACTAAAAACAAAACTCATAGATAATACACTCATCCAGCGAAAGCGCTTGGGACAAATGCTATAAAGCAAAATAGACAGAGGCAGAAAACCAAGTAAGTAACCCATCTCATAATATGCCATATTATTTTCTCCTCCCCGAATATAATAAAATCGTCTTTATTATAACAATTTGAGAGGTGCAATGGATTTTAACATTAATTAAATTTCCCTTAATTTTTCTTAAGGTTTAACAAGATAAGAGATAATTGTTAAACTTCAAAGCAAAACCCCTTTACTAGACAAATAGTTTATCTAGTAAAGGGATACTCCCCAAAACTCTATCTGTTATTGTCGTAGGCAATAAAGGCATCTATTTTAGACTGAGAACTACATCCTTCTTGAAATTTATTTTCCAAAAAAGTAAGTGCCAACTCTTCCCTTACCTTATCCCCTAGCGTAAAAGCTCCCATACAAGCAATATTTGCATTATTACTCAATCTTGCTCTTTTAGCTGAGTATACATCTGCCAAAAGAGCTGCATAGGCCCCCTTTACTTTATTAGCAGCAATTTCCATACCTATTCCGGTTCCGCAGATCAAGAAACCGCAATCGTAGTCTTTTTTGACAACCGCCTCTGCTACTTTAATAGCAACATCGGCATAAATCGGATTATCACTTCCAAAATCATAAATTTCCCCATATCCCTTTTCACTTAAAAATTTTATCAATTTCTTTTTTGCCTCTAAAGCATTCGGATCACACCCAATAGCAATCTTCATAAATACCCCCCTGTCTAAACTTTTTCTAATTTATCTTCCACAAATTCTCTCATCCCTTGAAAAATCAAATACACAGAAGTTGCACCCGCATCTTGAAATCCTAATGCCCTTTCTTTTAAAGATTTTGCCCTTCCATATTTAGCGACCATATTCTTTGTCCTTTCCATGCCTAAAAAAGCGCCTTTTTCTGCCGCTTTTAAAATTTCCAAAAAGCTTTCTTCCTGTTTTTCTTCCATAGCCAAAATTGCGGGTATTAGAGCATCCACCATTGTTTTGTCTCCTAGCTGCGCTTTGCCGACCTCTTGTATAGCTCTAAGACTTTCTTTCTCCATATCCAAAAAATCTTTCCCACTAATCTTTTCTTTATTTTTTTCTTCTTTTACTTTGGCACCTGATAAATATAAGCTTCCAAAAATAACCCCTGATGCACCTCCCATGGACATCAACATAGACTGTCCCGCCTTTTCAAAAAGATTATAAACATTCTTTTCTTTATTTTCTTCCATAGCCAACAAAACCTGTTCCATGCCTAACGCCATACCTATCCCATGGTCTCCATCACCTATATCACTATCAATTTTTGTCAAATATTCTTTATTTGCAATAACTTTTTGTGCCACATATATCAACATAGATTTTACATCCATCGCTGTTAAATACCTTAGTACGCCAGGCTTACTTCGCTCAAGTTTTACAACTGATTCATTATATTTATTTGTTCCTTTACACTCTACCGGTCTTGGCTCTATTGCCACCCGTTTCATTTCATAAAGAGGCGATTTTGTATAATAAGCAGACTCACAGGGCATTTTATAATACTTTTCCAACTCCTCATCCAATCTCATAAAGGTAATAGAAAATCCTCCCATTTCCATACAAGTACAATAATTTCCAATCTCAACATCATATATATCTATTCCATCTTGGAGAAAGTGCTGCATAAGATTATAACTTATCAAATTTAATTCCAATAGTGGTGTCCCACCTAGACCATTTATTAAAACCGTAATCTTGTCATTTTTCTTTAAAGACATTTCTACTTTTAGTTCTTGATACATCCGAGCCACAATAATTTCAGCACTCTCTAACTTTGTCCGCTCAACCCCAGCCTCTCCGTGTAATCCCATACCATACTCCATTTCATCGTCTGCCATTTCAAAGGTCGGACTACTATTCCCCGGCAAAGTTCCCGGACTTACTGCCACACCTATTGTCTTAGTATTATCTCTGGCTTTTTGAGTAATCCGCACTACCTCTTCCAAGGATAATCCCATATCAGCAGCCGCTCCTGCTATCTTTATTACAAACAAATCACCCGCAATCCCCCTTCTGTCTTCTTTTCTATCCAAAGGAGCTGATAAAAAATCATCCTGAACACGCACATGAGCTGTTTTAATTCCTTTTTCTTTGCACAGTCCTTCTGCCATATCAAAGTTTAAATTATCTCCTGCATAACAGCCATAAATAAAAAGCACACCCTTACCTTGATTCACCTCTTTTGCCGTTTCGTAAATTAACTGAGGATTGGGCGAGGCACAAATATTTCCACAGGCAGCCGCATCCGCCAAGCCTTTCCCACAAAACCCTGCAAATAAAGGCTCATGACCGCTCCCTCCGCCTATAA
>DATCYL010000333.1:0-2597 GCA_036570305.1 Lachnospiraceae bacterium | reverse complement strand
TAATGTTCTTACCTGTAGTTTTCCTACATAATCCCCAAATTCATCCGGTCTGAAATTAAGAGTTTGCTTTTTTGAAAAAGCTCCCACAATTTGCCAAACCGACAGATTTTCTTTTTTTCTCACTTCATACTGGTAATCCAGACTACCACCGTTAGTCTCTATTTCAGCAGATAAATCCATACTCAAATCTTCTTTTTGGACAAAACTTAAGCTTTTTATAGAAACTTCCGGTTCCACAATGGAATAATGACCAATCCAACCTTCCGCGCTTGTATTATCCGGAAGTTTTGCTCGTACACACAACATGTAGGCACCTTTACTTGCCGGTATCCACTCTATTGTATTTTCTTCTCCGTAACCTCTAAGTTCCTGCCAGGTCTTTCCCACATCCGCAGTTGCCAAAAATTGATACTTAGAACCTGCCGGAAATCCTTGTGCCTGCAATTGAATTCTTGCACCCAATCCTCTTGGTGATGACTGATTTGCAGTTAGCCTATATGGCGTTTTTGAAAGTCCATAATATTTTACAATTCCCTCGACATCCGCATGAGCAAGTCGCCTTAAGCTAGCATCGCTACTTAGATAATTCGCAGCATCATAAGCATTTGTGATAAAGGCATGTTCCACAATAATTCCCGGAAAACCTTTTAATTTGCTCAGTCTTGGAATCTGATAATAATCAGCTTCAGAACCATCCGGATATTTTCCACCATTTTGAGAATTATAGATAACTACCCCACTCCATGAAATAGGCAAACCCAGTGCCGTCAGTTCTCCTAATACTTTCTCACCAAGTTTTTGTCCCTGACTTCCCACAAGAGGATTATAGTTATTATTAGGAGCAAAAACCAGGGCACCTCTCGGCGTTGCACTTGTAGATGCATTGCAGTGCAAAGATACATAAACATCCGCCCCTTTAGCCGCTGCATCATCTACACGCTTCGCATTATCTTGTGCCGCAGTGGTTCCCGGATAGGGGCAGGCTTGGCTATTTCGGCTCATATAAACAGTGACACCCGGATACTGCTCTAATTCTTCTCTTACATATTTTGCAATTTGTAAAACAACATCCTCTTCATTTAGTCCATTTCCTCTGGCACCGGCATGTTGGCTATCATGTCCTGCATCCACATAAATCACCATGTCTTGTTGGGCTGACAATGTATCTTCTTTGTCACCTTCCGCCTTTACAACGCCTGCATCCTGCAAAGCTTCCTCAATATCGGTATGGACATTTTTATTACCTTCCTCATCACTTTCTACCAGTTCCATAGTAAGGCCTTGTCTATCTTTGATGTCATCGTCCTCTTTTTGATTCTCCATCTTAATATCATCAAAGTTTTCAAGGACTTCAAATTCTACCGATATTTCATAATCAGCAAAAGAAAAAATTTTCTCTTCTCCATCTACCGTTACTTCAATAGAAGAAAAACTATAGAGTCCAAGCTCATCTTCCCCGGTAAACTGATAAGAAAAAACCGCTGCATTCTGATTCATAATATGTGTAGGAAGACTAAAATCATCTCCGGATGGGGATTTTCCCACCAAAACCGCATGGGTAATACTACCGCTTAATCCATCCAATAATACCGCCATATTTTGACTTTCCGAAGCTAGTAATAATGATTTTTCTACTAAAACATAAGGTGTCACAGACGCTTTCTCGTTCTCGCTCTTTTCTAAAATTTTTGTCTCTTCCTCTATGGAAGCGCTGTCATCTGTCACCCCATTCTTTTCTGTCTCCAAAGACGGACTAACTGTTTCCGGTTCAAGGATATTTGCAGGCAAGGCTTGACTTGTTGCATACACTCCTTTGGGAAAGCCTAATGACAATAATAATGTCCCGCATATCAATATGGACAGTATTTTTTTCTTCATATTTATATTCCTCTCTTATAATAACTACTAAAATTTCCCTCGGCTTCTATAAGCTATATAGCCGTTTCGTATAATTTTCAATATTCAAATCTCAAGCAAATCGAAACTATCATACCATTTTATTTTCTTCTTTTCAAACGAAGAAAAAGGGTAGGCAATTCTACCGATATAATTCCCTTTAAAAACAGAATATACCACTAAAACACGCCCTACCCTCTTTATTTTTAACTTTTTATTTTACACAGCAGGATCTGTAGGATCCCAATTTTGTTCAAATGGAATTTTTATAGTTCCGGGTTTTCCAAATGGACCCGGATCCGGACTGTTATATATCTCAACTCTCATTCCCAAAGAACAGTTATCATAAATCCACTTTGCATCTCGTACATTTAAACGAACACACCCATGAGATGCAGGTGCTCCAAGCATATTATAGTCTCCTGCATGAATTGCATAAGGATTAGGTGCTGTTCCCGCTACTGAATGGAACAAAATTCCTCCCACAATTCTAGTCGCATACTGTCCCCATGATGGTCCCATCAAGGATGCCCAACGATACTTTGCCATCGTCCTAAAACTACCGGAAGGTGTCGGTGTCTGTGGTAAACCTACTGAACACGCAAATACTTTTACCGGTATAATATATCCCGCATCACCATCAGATGCATAAATAGTCACAGTGCAGGTTGTTTTATTTACCTTGGCAAGATAACTACTCT
>DATCYL010000332.1:0-4064 GCA_036570305.1 Lachnospiraceae bacterium | reverse complement strand
TCGGCTTCTATGACACTAAAAGCTGCCGTTGCCGCCGGGGTCTTGCCTTTTGTTATCCTTGATATTATAAAAATTGTGTTATCTATTATTCTTGGACGACAAATAAGAAATCGACTAAGCTCTCTACACCTTTAATTGCTTACATACAAAACTTCTAAAAAAATGACTACCGACACATAAACTTTATGTATCGATAGTCATTTTTAACTTATAAGCTAAAATCTATAAATTTCTCTTGTTTATTTTTTTGCAAGTAATAACTTAATAAGGGCAAATATACCTCCTGATACAATAGCCAACCCTGCAACTGCCACTAGATAGATAAGAGAATTATTCCTTCCCTTGGAAGGTGTATCTACTCTACTATTTTCCAAATCAGCTTCTACTTGCCTTTCCTTGGCTTTATCATCAGAAGTATCTGCTATCATTTGACTTTCTTCCGCTTTATCATCAGAAGTATCCGCTGTCATTTGACTTTCTTCCGCTTTTTTATTGCTAACCTCTGAGCTTATCGGACCTTCTTTGACACTATTTCCGGCAATAACTGTCTGATTCTCCTCCACAGAAGTATCCCTAGCTTGCTCTGCTTTTATTTGATTGTTTGTTACTACTGCTTTGTAAATCAGAGCATCTTTTGATCCACCAAATCTATTAGAATCATTATGATTTATTACGGTCTCTACGCTATCTTGGTTCGCCTGACCTTCTTCTTTACTTTCCACTACACCGTTTTTACCGCTAATCTCATCTTGACTCACCTGATTGGATGGCTGTTCTTTTCCTTTGCTATAAACCTCTGACAAAATGTTTTGAAGTTCTCCCATACTTCCGGCATTCTCAAGTGATAACAAAAGTGTATCCAACTCCTCTTTTGCTATATCAGAAAGGGCTGACACAGTTTCCTTTGCCTTTTCTTTCGCATCTAATAATTGCTTTTTAAGTACTTCCTGTGCAAATATCTGAAAGTCCTCCATGATTTGTTGAACTTTTTCCATATCCTCTGCTTCATGAATTCTGTTTACAAATTCATTGGCTTGTTCTGCATTCATCCCTTCTATAGCTTTTACTTCTTCCAATGCCAAAGTTTTTGCTTCTTCAAGCTTTTTGCCCTCCGCCAATTTCTTTGCCTCTTCTGTTTCTTTCAGAATCTTGTCAACTTCTTCTTTTGCTCGATCCACCGAATCTGACATTTTTTCTTTCTCTAATTCCTTATTTGCCAAATCTTCAACAAATTTTTTCAAGTCCTCTACGATTTGCTGAAGTTTTGCTATATCCTCCGCCTCAGTAATCCATCCTGTTACTTCATTTAGTTTTTCTTCTGAGATTCCTTCGATAGCCTTTACCTGCTCTAGAGTCAATGCTTTGGCTTCCTCAAGCTTTTTACTTTCTTCTGCCTTCTTTGCCTCTTGTACCTCCTTTATAAACTGATGGAATTTTTCCATAGTCTGACTTAAGTTATCCAAAGTTTGACTTGCTTCGATTTCTTCTATTGCTTCTTTTAGCTTGTCTTCCTCAAACACCAAGGATTTATTTACTTCCTCTTTTGCACGAGCTTTTTCTTCTTCTAATTTTTTAGCTTCATCATAAACAGTTAATCTAAACACATGAGTAACCGCTTCCTCATCTTGTGGTAGATGTAAGGAGAATAAAAATTGATAATAGCCTTCTGTTACCAGCAATTTTTCCACATCAAAGTCTTCCACTTTCTTTGTGAAATTACCATTTTCATCTTTTGCCAAGAAGTTACCGGCAGAATTCTTTTCTATAAAATATTTAGGTTCTCCTGTTTCATTATCAAGCAAATAAATCTTAGGTTGACGCTGTTTCTCTAAACCACCGCTATAGACTTCGAAAACAGATATTTGCGCCTTAAATCTATAATGTAAATAAGTATAAATATTTTGTCTAACTTTTAAGGTATCATTGACAGACTTTTCAAAAGTATCTTTTTCATAGGTGATTCTACCTGCAGCCGGTTTTGCTACCTTTGTCATAATCACCTTAAAGTCTTTACTTGTCCATCTTCCATCACTACCCTTTACAAGTACTGTACGAATCAGACCATCTTGGTCTTTACTTGGAGCATCTATGGCAACATTAGTATCGGTAATACCCTTTTTGCTCCACCTAAACTTAATATTTCCATCAGCAATTGCCGTTCCATCAGTTACTACGCCGTCTTCTTCTGCTATAATACTATTTTTAATTGCAGAATCAATCTCTTTAATTTTCTTTTTTCTTCCCTCACCATCAACATAACTGTTATTCGTATTTCTAAGATGTTGAGGAATCTCTAATATATCTGATGCATTTTCCTTTAATTGTATATTTACTTTGGACTTAAACTCACTTTCATCCGACACCCTAAAAAGCAATTTTCTACTTATGTCCTGATTTGACGGAATATAAGCGGTTAATTCTATATCTTTACCTATCTCTGTCGCCTTTGATAGAAAATCTTCTGTCTGACTGCTATCTCCATGCTTTAAATCAAGGATATTTATCTTACCATACTCCCATACCCCCGAATAGTTCAACTTTCCGTCAACAAATTCTACAGCTCTAAGACCGGATGATAAAATGGCTGCATCCGCAGAACTATGACCTGACGCAATTTTTAAAGGATTGCTATTTTCATTGTAGGTAGGTGCTACAATTTCATAGCGAGTTTGAGGCTGATAGTCCGCATCGGTATTTTTAAAATCAATTTTTCCTTTTTCCGGAAAATAAATACGTCCCAAAGGATAGGTCTTTTCAAATTCCCAATCCAGGGCAGCATTTGCTCCGTTAAAATCGTATACAACTCCTCTTAAATCAAGAGGCTCTGTTGCAGTCTTATAATTTTCATTGCCAATCCAAACTCTGTAAGTAATTAAATCTCCAATAATCTCCTTATCCGGATCAACCACTCCCAATTCACGTTTTGGTTTTGCCATCTGTGCATCTGTTTTCAAAAAGTATCCATAACTATATTTGCTTGGATTAATGACGATTATTCTTTCAGGATTGTCATCTGCCGGATAGCCTATATGAGTATTTACGGCATCCCCTGCCATATCAATATGGTACCACTTATCACCAATTTTTACTTGATTCCAACCATGATTGGCACCACCTGACTCAATTCCCCATCTCACATCACGGCCTGCGGATTTTATAGTTTCTGTCATTCCCGCTATATAATCTTTTTGATAGGCTTCATTATAATCCAAGGCAATTTGTTTGCTACCTCGAATAATTCTTGAATCCAGACCAAGTCTATTTGCAATTCTGTCAAACATAATCTGAAATCCCTGACAGACGGTTTTTCCTTCAAACATAGCACTGTTTAAGGCGTGTACTTCTGACTTGCTGTTACCAATATAGGTATCACTGTTTTTTGTATCTTCATAATAAGGCTTTACATTTTTTAGTATATAGTCATGAAGTAGCATAACCTTCTTTAAATCACTTACCGCTTCCGGTGTTAGATGATTCTTTTTAATAATCTTGTCCGGTATTTCAAAAGAGTTTGCCCACTTCTCAATATTTTCCGCAATTAAGGTGATTCTGTTTTCCATCTCCATAGCATGATTTTTAGGAACACGATACTCAAATCGCATTATATGCATATAAATATCTCTCGATGGATCAATTAATTCACTGGAAATATCCCACTTTGTAATATGCTTTAAGTAAGAACCGTAAGATGCATTAAAAATAATAGACTTAATCATCCTATCCGCAAAATCTTTATCACCGTAAAGAATTACCCCGGGTTGCATTTCTGCTGCCGCCTTAATAATATATTCCTTCGCCTGCTGGTTGCTGGGTAGATTATATTCGCCGTCCCCAAACTCCGGAGTCTTTGTGGGATGATTAAAATCAATCTGATTTTTCATGTATTCCCGCAATTCCTTTGATGGTTCAAAGTGCTCTACATGCGTATTTTCTACTCTCCCTAATTTTCCTTCCAGCTTTTTAATGGTTTCTTTTAAATTTCCTTTTGCCTCTACATGTACAGGCGGAAAAACACCTATAATAAGTGTTAAAACTAAAAATAAAACACAAGAAATTCTTTTTAT
>DATCYL010000331.1:0-2239 GCA_036570305.1 Lachnospiraceae bacterium | reverse complement strand
GGTTCCGGGAGGTCCTGTTAAAATAACTCCCTTAGGAATTCTTGCTCCAAGCTTGGTATATTTCATAGGGTCCTTTAAAAAGTCCACAATTTCAGCTAAATCTTCCTTTTCCTCCTCAAGTCCTGCTACGCTCTCAAAAGTAACAGACTTATCATAAGGATTATGAAGTCTTGCCCGATTTCTGCCAAAATTCATCATTTTAGCATTACTTCCACCATTTGCCTGACGATTACTCAAATAAAAAAGCAAAATCACAACCGCCCCCATAAGAAGTGCCGGTAAAATAGATGTTAAAAATATACTGTCCTTAGGAACATCAAAAATAACAGGTTCCTGATTCGCTTTTTCTGTCAAATCTTTTACTTCATTTATATCTGTTACAAAAAACTCTTTACGGGTTCCGTCAGCTGTAATAACTTCAATTCTACCTGTAGGAACCTCTTTGTTTTGATGAATCTCCACCGTAACTGCCTGTTTTGATGCCAAATCTTTTTTAAATTGCTCCACAGAGTAAGAGTCTTGCCCCTTTCCTCTTCCGCCCGCAAGATAAACCCAGATCATAAGAATCAACATCAGCCCTAACAGATATATCCCAAACCCTCTTATCTGATTTTTCAATGTACCTCTCCTTACTCTACTTCCACTACACCAATGTATGGGAGATTTCTGTATTTTTGCGCATAATCCAAGCCATATCCGATGACAAATTTATCCGGGATTTCAAAGCAAGTGTATGCAACATCCACTTGATGAGTTCTTCTCTCTGGTTTATCTAAAAGAGTACAAATTTTCAGACTCTTTGGGTTCCTGCTTTTTAAGATATCAATCAAATAGCTTAAAGTTCTGCCTGAGTCAACAATATCCTCCACCAAAAGAACATCTTTCCCCTCAATTCCCTCATCCAGATCTTTAATAATTTTTACAACACCGCTGGATTTTGTATCATTTCCATAGCTGGATACTGCCATATAATCTAAAGATACCGGGACAGACAAATTTTTAGATAATTCACAACTAAAAAATACGCCACCCTTTAGGATCGTAATCAAATGCAAATCTTTGCCGGCATAATCTCGGCTGATTTTTTCTCCCATTTCTTTGATTTTTTTAGTCACTTCTTCTTCTGATATCAACACACTAATTTTATCGCTCACAAACATTTCCTCCATTTACTTTTATTTTTAAACACCTCTGCGTATCACTATCTACCTTGCAGTCTTCGCTGATACGATAACCTATGACCCACAAAATTTTACTTCCCTTAGCCAGAAGTAAAATACTGTCTCGCTTTTCCAAAGGTATTTTTTCGTTGATAAAATAGTCTTTTAGCTTCTTTGTCCCTCCCTGACTGTTAACCACCAAATAATCGCCGCTTTTTCGGGTACGAAGCTGCATAACTCCTTGTATCTTATCATAGTCCAACCATTTCGTATAGATTTTTTCTTCAAATTCTCTTCTTTCGATAATTTCAAAATCTACCATCCACTCTCCAAAAATATAGCTTCCGGGTTCTTTGATATCCATAGAAATACTCTTTTTTAGTCTTTTTGGCAAATTCTTTTTTACAGCCACCTCGTCATAAGACGAAACCGCTACATAAGCCCTCGGCAAAGAAAGGGATTTTCCAACTGAAGCCTTTAAAAGTCCTTTGATTCCGTCTATATGACTTCTATAAATATCTTTTTTACCCTCCAAAATCTCTTCCAAATATAGACGGATTACCTGTGACTGTATCAAATCATCTTCCTTGCTTAAAGATTTTTTAAGCACCTTACGGTCATCTTTGATAGCACAGTAGATTCCATATTTTTTTCTTGCCTCTTTTTGCAAATACCTATAAATATCTAAAAATTCAATCGAACTTTCCCTGATATGATCAATAGCATGCAGATTAACCTCTTCCATTTTAGGCAGTAATTCCAAACGTATTTTATTGCGGGTGTATTCCACCGAATCATTCGTCTTATCCTTACAAAAACTAAGCTTTTGCTTTAGTAACTCCTCTTCTATCTCGTCTTTTTTTACCAATAAAAGCGGTCTTATTAAGTCTCCTCTAACTCCCCTTAAACTGCACAAGCCACCTATACCACTTCCCCTTGCAAGATTAAAAAGCAAAGTTTCCGCCAAATCGTTAGAATGATGGGCCAAAGCAATTTTATTCCCTCCGAAAGCTTTTTTTGTTTCCTCAAAAACCTGATACCGCAGCTTTCGTCCCGCTTCTTCTATCGTATACCTATAC
>DATCYL010000330.1:0-2131 GCA_036570305.1 Lachnospiraceae bacterium | reverse complement strand
TGTATCCACCTGCTCTTTCAGATTATCTTGGAGGGTCTTTAACTCAGCTTTTGCATCCTCAGTTTCCAGAGGAATCTCTTTACTCATTTCCTCCTCTAAATTAAGGACAAGATAATAATTTTCCAAAGCATAAAGCTCTGTTTCGATTTCCTCTACTTTATCGTTCAAGTCCTTATATCCGGTCTCTGTTACTTTTACGAAAGCATCTTTTTCTATCGATTTTTTCGTACTGTCAAGACTTTGTTTTATCTTATCACGCAAGTCCTTATGTTTGTCGCTAAGAAGTCCTGTAAATGCTCCCTTATCTCCATTCTCAAGAAGACTTTCCACATCATGTGCCAAAGAAGCTAACTTATTTAAGGCTTTCTCCTGCTCATATTTAAAATCTTTCTTATCCTGATCCTCGGCAGCCTTTAATTTATCATTAAATGCCTTCACCCTATCATAGAGGTCAAAATCTTTTGCAAGAAGCTTTTTGTACTCTTTTGCGGACTCTTCTAAGGTAGAAATAACTTTTCCTAAACTCTGCTCCTGAAAATTAAATCCCTCTCCTGTATATTTGTTATCAACTTCTTTTAATTTGTTATAAAAAGACTTTACCAATTCTTCTGTCTTTGACATCCCCTCCACAGCTTTTTCCAGTGCTTCTTTTTCTTTTCTTAGGGCTTCCCTTGTCTCTTCCTTTAAGATTTTATCAGGAGCCTGTAATTTCTCCTTATTCTTTTTAGTAGCAGCTGTCAGCTTTTCTGAAATCCCCTCATACAGATAGGTTTCATGGTATTTTGCATAAGCCAGTTTTTTTTCTTTACTGTCATTATCCGGTTTGTGTAAACCAATAAAAGTTTCATCCCAATCATAAATATTATTTCCAACCTCCGGAAGTTTCTTTTTGGCTTCTTGATTACTTTCTAAAACTGCTCCTTTCATTTTGTCATTGGTAATTTCTTCCGGTTTTTCATACAATTTTGTCAGTGGAGCTACAATTTCTTCCACTCTTTTAATATTTTTCTCCTCGACCTGAGCATCCAAAGGCTTTGCTTCTTCAGAAGCTGTCGCTATCTCTGAGTTTTCAAGGACTTCTTCTTTTACCTCCTCTTTTATTTCCTCTTTTATTTCCTCCGGGCTTGCTAAGGCTTCCACAGCAGGCATGTCTGTAGCTTCGTTTGGACTTACTGTTACTTCTGTGCTTACTATTTCTTCTGCCACCGAGTCTTCTTTTATTTCTGTTTCACTTTCTAAAGCAGGACTTTCCACGACAGTTGTAAGCGAAGGACTGCCAATACCCTCCTCGCTTGCCAATACCGGTATTGCCATCACCGAACATCCTATCATACAGGATACCAGTCCTATAGTTAATTTTCTTAAGCTATACTTCGGTTGTTTTCGTCCTCTTTGTTTCTTTTCTTCAATGATTTCTCTCATATCTCACAATCCTTTTCTTTCCTAATTTCAGTCTTTGTAAAAGTTCTTTTCTCATTATAGGGAATTACTTTGATATTACAAGTATTCTTCTCTAAGCTTAAGTATTTTTAAGTCTATCCTCTCTTTTCCTTAAGAATTTCTATTCTTTTTTTACCGATTTTCAGTCTAAACAAGGACTCTAGTCTCTTTTTATATTTCCCTAACTACTTATATAAGAAAAAAATCCTTTTTAAAAAGAAAAAATGCCAAGGCTTTGCAGACCTTGACATTTTACTTCTTATTATATTCATTTCTTACAACTCTTCTACACTTCCCTCAATAGTAGTCATAGAAGTTCTCTTTAACTCCTGATAGAAGTTTGCACAGGTAACCTGAATGTATGGTCCTACATAGATGTAGGCAAGACCTGCTGTAATTGTTCCAAGGAGCATCCATGGAATAAAGGATAAGATAAGAACAAAATATTCCATCTTATGTCCATCCATCATTCTTCTACTCTCTGTAATGGCTTCTGTTGCGGACATCTGTGGATTCTCTGCCAAAATATAGAATGTCATAGCATAGGAAAATCCTTTGATGATTCCCGGCACTACCAATAATAATGACCACAAAAAGGTGTAGATACTAATCAAAAGTGCTGTTAAAACAGAGGTTCCAAAATTCTCTGAAAACCCTTTAAATACATCTCCTACGACCGGCTTTTCTCCAT
>DATCYL010000329.1:0-10018 GCA_036570305.1 Lachnospiraceae bacterium | reverse complement strand
ATTTCCTTCCCCGTATTCAGAGAGAAGATTGCATAGTTTGTTAAAATCATGAGCAGATGTATCATTTTTATATAAAATAAGGAAATAGTTTCCGCTCTCTTTGTATAAGGTATTGAGACTGTTAAAAGAAGAACCGATTACTTTAGCGGTTTGAATTACACGTTCTAAGTTAGGGAAGAGATACATTCTCATAAATGGGATAGTTGTATCTTCCTGATTTTTTTCTTTGTTTTCTTCTATTGATTGCTTTTCTTTGTCAGATTGAGAAGATTTCTCTTTTTTATTAAGAGTATCTTCTTTGCCGCTTAGTTTTTGCAAAAGTTCTAAGACATCATCGGCACCAAGATGCTTTGCTTTTTTGGGGAAATCTTCAGGTTCATCTTGTGAAGAAGAAAACTTTGAAAAACGGGTATCCAACTCCTCAGGGTCTTCTACTTTAGTGATGATTAAGACTAAAGTATCAGAAGAAGTGGGAATTGCTTCAATCATCAGAGGAACATTATTGGCCTCAAAACCGAACTGAAGGTTTGCCTCCTGCATCATATCTCGAAAAAGGCCCTTTGCCTTTTCACTACCATAAGCTAATTCGCTCAATTTGATTTCGCGATGTTCCAAATCCTGTGTAGTAAGCGTACAACGAATTTGGTTATCGTTGATTTTTTCTATTTTCATAATAACCTCCTATTTCAAGAAAATCTTTTAAGAAATAAAGAGCAGCGAGTATTCTTAAGACATTATATACTATAAGAGGAAAAAGTGTAAAGAGATTCAAAAGACTTCCGAGTTTTTTCACACTTTTTTAATTGGATTTTATAATGTTTTTTATTATAATTAATAACAAAGCAGTACCTTTTTAAAGAAAGGAGGCTAATTTCAACAAATAATTCATATCTTTTGTTACAGACGTTCGTCGTAACATTTCCCATGTAATAAAAACCCTATTAATAACAAAAAAGAAAAGGTACTGTTTTGCAACTGATAATGTGTTCGCTAGAAACTACGCATGTTTATGTTATCACAAAAGTCATGCTGGTTATCAATGGAAACATATGAAAAAGCGATGTAAAGATTTTTCCTTAAAAAAAGAATTAAAAAATTACAGTGAAAAAGGTCTTACCTTAAGGTTAGACGGCAAGGTAAGCAGCCAAAAAGAAATTGCACGTGCCTATATGCTGGCTGAATCCGGCTCCTATATGAGAGACTATGTGCAAAACTTAAAAGGGGAGGTGGTAGAGGTTCAGTTTCAAAAAGTAAAAAAGGAGAAATAAAAATAAAAGAATAAAATAGTAAAACCTAGCCATAATGTGGAATTCCTCATGCACGATATGACTAGGTTTTTTCTTGCCCAATTATAAATCTATGATATAATAAAAAACACGGAGGATGACAAATGAATAAAAGTAAGGGACCGGTAATGCTTGTAGTATTACTAATAATTATTGTGACATTAGCGGGGGGAGTTACTTGGCTGATAAATAAAACAAAACCAACGACCAGACGGGCAAACTTACAGGAGTATTTTCATCTGCAGGATGCCGAAGATGCGGCTTTAATAGTAAACAGTAAGGTGATAAAAGACGGATTGATCAAGAAAAACTCTATGTATTATGTAGAGTACGGATTGGCAAGTCAATCAATAAATAAAAGAATTTATTGGGATAGAAATGAAAATAAATTACTTATCACAAAACCGGAGGAGATTTTAAATATAGAGATTTTAGAAGACCGGGAAGATTTTTACATAGAGGGAGAAAATCTCTATTTATCTATGGATTTTATTAGCGAAAATACTGTGATGGATGTACATTTTTATGAAAATCCTAATCGTTATGTAGTAGAAAATGAAAATGAATCGGCCTTAAAAGGAGTAATTTTAAAAGAAGATGCAAAGGTGCGCTATAAAGGTGGTATTAAGAGTCCTGTTTTGTCAGAACAGAAAAAAGGCAGTATTTTAAGAAGCTTAGAAAAGATGGAAAATTGGACTAAGGTAGCGACCGAGGATGGCTACATCGGTTATGTGAAAAACTCATCTTTGGAAAAAGAAACGGTAGAGATGCAGGCTCCAAGCAGTGATAGGAATCTTTACAAAGGAAATACAAGAAACCATAAGATCCGAATGGCTTGGCATCAGGTGACTGCACAGGCGGCAAATGAAAATATTGCGTTACTTTTAGCTTCTATGCCGGGAGTCAATGTGATTTCGCCGACATGGTATAGCATTACAGATAATGCGGGGAATATTTCTTCTTTGGCAGATAGTGCTTATGTGGAAATTTGTCATCAAAGAGGTGTGGAAGTTTGGGGGCTTGTGGATAATTTCTCATCGAAAATTAACAGTCTTGAAATTTTATCAAGAACCTCATCCAGACATCATTTGGAAGATAATTTAATTGCCCAGGCAAAGGCAGTTGGACTGGATGGTATTAATATTGATTTAGAGAGTATAGGAGAAAAAACAGGACCGCATTATGTGCAATTTATTCGAGAGATGGGATATTTGTGCAGGCAAAACGGTTTGGTTTTATCAGTAGATGTCCCGGTTCCTCAACCCTATACGGTACACTATGACAGAAAAGAACAGGGGATTATGGCGGATTATGTGATTACTATGGGATATGACGAGCATACGTCCAGATCTGATAAGGCAGGTTCCGTATCTTCGATTGGCTTTACTAAGGAAAGTATTAAAAATACCTTGGCTGTAGTTCCTAAAGAAAAAATCATTCAAGGAGTACCTTTTTATACACGTTTGTGGATTACAGATGCCTCTGCAACTTTAAAAAGTGAGGTTTATGGCATGAATTCGGCAGAAGCTTATGTAGAAGAAAATGGTTTAAGTAAATCATGGGACAAAGAGAACGGGCAAAACTATGCGGAAAAAGAAGATGATAGCGGTTACTATCAGATTTGGCTGGAAGATGAACAGTCTTTGACAGAAAAGTTGAAATTGATTCAGGAGTATGATTTGGCTGGAGTGGCAGCATGGAAATTGGGATTTGAGAGAGCTTCGGTATGGCCATTGTTTTTGGAGTATCTTCCTCAGAATTAATACGATAAATTTAGAGTATAAAATAAGAAGAAATGGGGTATTGTCAGATGGGCGAATATGAAATTTTCAAAACGACTTTAGTGGGAGGCTATGATAAGGAGGACGTAATGATACGTATCCAAAATATCAAGGAGGAGGCCTATGCTGAGCAAAAGCGTTTAAACAAAGAATTGCAGGAGAAAGAAAAGCATATAGAAGATTTAGAAAAACGCTTGAAAGAAAAAGAAGAAAAGGTAGAGAATTTGGAGCGTGAAATCGGAGAAAAATATCAAAAATATGCAGATAATTACAATAATATAGGAAAGCTTGTCTTTGACGCGCAAATCAAAGCGGATCTTATTATTGCAGAGGCAAAAGAAAAAGCAGATGCTATGTTGGCGGTTAGTAAAGAACAGGGAAAAATGATTGAAAGAAAAACCAAAGAAGAGTCGGAAAGAGTCTTGCGTGGTGTAGAAGTTGAGGTCGATGCAAAGCTGGCAGAAGGAAAGCGCAAATATAAAGAAATTCAGGAAGAATTAACAGATATTATCAAAACTGTAAACTTGGCACAAAATAAATTTATGTCTGCTTATAAAGAAATTCATCAGATTATGAATCATTTACCGGGAACTTTTGAGGAGGAAGTAGAAGAAGAACTTCAGTATAGTGATATTGTAAAAAAGACGGAAGAAGAAAGACTTAAAAATGAGGAATTTCCGGATGATTTAATTGAGCAAAGAGCAGAGACGGCAGACTGGCAGCTGGTAGAAGAAAATTTATCTGAGGAAGAAGATAAAAATAGTACAAAAGAAGAATCAAAAGAAGTGGTAAAAGAAGAGGAAGAAGAAGGAAGTAGTCTGGATGAGCAACTAAAAAAACTTTTTGGCGCTCAGGGATAAAATAAGAGGGGTGGGTAAACCAAAATGGTTAAGTACCTTCCCCTCTTATTTTTACTTCACAAGGTAGAAAAGTAATGATATAATAGGTTAGAATTGAGGTAAAATATGGAAACGAAAATAATAAGAATCAATCCGGATTGTCCGGATTCGGATTTGATAGAAGAGGCGGCAGCCTATATAAGGCAAGGGGAGTTAGTCGGATTTCCTACAGAGACAGTGTATGGATTGGGAGGAGATGCGAGAAATAACCTGGCATCCCATAAAATTTATCAGGCTAAGGGGCGACCTTCAGACAATCCCTTAATTGTACATATTGCAGATATGGAAAGTCTTTATGAGATTGCTGAATTTGTTCCGGAGAGTGCCTTGGCTTTGGCAAAATTTGCCTGGCCGGGTCCCCTTACCATGATTTTTAAAAAGACGGATAAAATTCCTCTTGAAACAACAGGAGGTCTAGATAGCGTAGCAGTGCGAATGCCCAGCCATAAAATTGCCCTAGAGCTTATAAAAAAGTCAGGAGGTTTTATTGCGGCTCCCAGTGCTAACACTTCGGGAAGACCAAGTCCGACTTTGGCAAGTCACGTCTATGAAGATCTTCAAGGAAAAATCCCCTGTATTATAGATGGAGGTAAAGTAGGAATAGGAATAGAGTCTACGATTGTAGATTTTACGGAAGAAACGCCTACGATTCTTCGCCCGGGATTTTTAAACAGCCAGCAGATTGAAAAAGTGATTGGTCTGGTGAAAGTTGATGAGGGGCTTTTAGAGGGGAATGAACAAAAACCGAAAGCACCCGGTATGAAGTATCGTCACTATGCCCCCAAGGCGGAACTTACCATTATTGAAGGTGATTTGTTGGAAGTGGTCTATAAGATACGGTGTTTAACTGAAGAGGGAGAGAAGGCAGGAAAAAAGGTAGGGATTATAGGAAGTCAGGAAACTATATTTCTTTATAATCAAGGCATTGTCAAAAATATAGGAAGCAGAAGAGATGAGCTTACTATCAGTGGACAATTGTATCAGATATTGCGTGAGTTTGATGAGGAAAAAGTAGACTGTATTTATTCGGAAGCATTTCAGACACCGAAGATGGGGCAGGCTATTATGAATCGTCTTTTAAAAGCCGCGGGACACCGCGTAATAAAGGTATAAGGAGCGAGAATCATGAAGAGATATAAAAGATTGATTTTTGTAGATAGTGATGATTCTTGCCGTGCGGCTATGGCTAAAATCATTATGAGAGCAAAGCATCTGTTGGGATCTTTAAATATTGATTCCCGGGGATTAGTCGTCTTATTTTCGGAGCCGCTGAATCAAAAGGCAGAGGCTATTTTAATCAGTAATGGATATGAGACGAAAGCGCATAAATCTTTGCAGCTACAACAAGAAGACTTTGGGGAAGATGTCTTGATTCTTACTATGGAAGAAGGCGAAAAAGAAAAAATATGGTCTTCCTATACAGATGTAAAGAATGTGTATACATTGACGGAATATTTAAAAATACAAGGTAATATGCCTGTTTTGTACGGAGCCAGTTTACAGGAGTATGGGATTTTCTATGAGGCCTTAGAAAAGTTAATAGGTCTGCTGGTAATTAAGTTAAACGAGGAGGAGTTAGGCTTATGATAGCTTTGGGATGTGATCATGGCGGATTTGCCCTGATGCAGGAAATAAAACAGTATTTAGAAAAAAAGGGTTACGAGTACAGAGATTTTGGGACTTATTCGGAAGATGCGGTAGATTATCCTGATTATGCAAAAAAAGTGGTAAAGGCAATTGGAGAAGGTGAATGTGAGAGAGGTATTTTAATTTGTGGAACAGGCATTGGAATTTCCATTGCTGCCAATCGTTTTTCGCATATTCGTGCAGCTCTTTGTACGGATTGTTTTATGGCGGAAGCGACAAGACTTCACAACGATGCCAATGTCTTGGCTTTAGGCGGAAGAGTTGTTGGAGCAGGTTTGGCAGTTAAAATTGTAGATACTTTCCTACATACTGAATTTTCAGGGGAAGAGCGTCATCAAAAGAGAATTGCAGGTATTGATATTTGCTAAAAATGGGTAAAACCATTCATTATAATAAAATGTAGAAGGAGATTACAAATGGGTAAAAAAATAGTTATGGATCATCCACTGATTCAACACAAAATCGGAATTTTAAGAAGAGAGGACACAAGTTCTAAAGAGTTTCGTGAAATGATTAGCGAGGTGGCTATGTTAGAATGCTACGAGGCTACACGTGATTTGAAATTGGAGGATGTTGAAATTAAGACACCCATTGAAACAACGATTGTGAAAGAACTTGCAGGAAAGAAACTGGCAATTGTTCCTATTTTACGTGCAGGTTTAGGTATGGTAGAGGGTATGTTGGCTATGATTCCGGCAGCTAAGGTAGGACATATTGGACTTTACAGAGATCCTGAAACTTTAGAACCGGTAGAATATTACTGTAAACTTCCGGCAGATTCGGAAGAAAGAGAAATTTTTGTTGTGGATCCTATGTTGGCAACCGGAGGTTCTGCATCAGCAGCGATTACTCTTTTGAAACAAAAAGGTGTAAAGAACATTCATTTTATGTGTATCTTGGCTGCTCCGGAGGGAGTTGCTCGTCTTGAGGCGGATCACCCGGATGTAGATATGATTATCGGAGCTTTGGATTCTCATCTAAATGATCATGGATATATTGTTCCCGGTTTAGGAGATGCAGGAGATCGTATTTTCGGAACCAAATAGAGGTATGTGATGACTGGAAAAAGACAGGATTATATCAGCTGGGACGAGTATTTTATGGGGGTGGCATTTCTCTCGGGAATGCGCTCTAAAGATCCCAGTACGCAGGTGGGGGCTTGTATTGTAAGTCAGGATAATAAAATATTATCTATGGGATACAATGGGTTCCCGATTGGCTGTTCCGATGATGAGTTTTCATGGGACAGGGAAAAAGAGGGCTTGGATAGTAAGTATTATTATTCTACACACAGCGAGCTAAATGCTATTTTGAATTACAGAGGAGGAAGTTTGGAGGGAGCTAAACTCTATGTATCCTTATTTCCCTGTAATGAATGTGCTAAGGCAATTATTCAGGCGGGAATAAAAACGGTCGTTTATGATAGCGATAAATATGCCCAAAGTGTGTCTGTTCAAGCATCAAAGCGTATGCTGAAAGCGGCGGGAGTAAAGGTCTATCAATATGAAAGAACTAATCGTCGTATTTATCTGGATTTATAAAGCAGGAAAAGATGAGAGGAGTTTATTATGGCAAAAGATAAAAAGCTTGTGTCGGAAATCACTTCCATGGAAGAAGATTTTGCGCAGTGGTATACAGACGTTGTAAAAAAGGCAGATTTGGTGGATTATACCAGTGTCAAAGGATGCATGGTTATTAAGCCGGCAGGTTATGCTATTTGGGAAAATATTCAAAGAGAATTAGATACCAGATTTAAAGAAACAGGGGTAGAAAATGTATATTTACCTATGTTTATTCCGGAAAGTCTGCTTCAAAAAGAAAAAGATCATGTAGAAGGTTTTGCTCCGGAAGTAGCTTGGGTAACTCATGGCGGATTAGAGCCTTTGCAGGAGCGTTTGTGCGTTCGACCGACATCAGAGACTTTATTTTGTGACTTTTATGCGAAAGAAATTCAGTCTCATAGAGATTTGCCAAAAGTTTATAATCAATGGTGTTCAGTCGTTCGTTGGGAGAAGACAACAAGACCTTTCCTGCGTTCGAGAGAATTTTTGTGGCAGGAAGGACATACTGCACATGCGACGGCCGAAGAGGCAGAAGCAAGAACTGTACAGATGTTAAATGTATATGCGGATTTTTGCGAAGAGGTTTTAGCTATCCCTGTAGTAAGAGGACAAAAAACTGATAAAGAAAAGTTTGCAGGGGCAGAGGCGACTTATACAATAGAGTCTTTGATGCATGACGGAAAAGCCCTGCAATCCGGTACAAGCCATAATTTTGGTGATGGATTTGCCAAGGCATTCGGTATCCAGTATACAGATAAGGATAATACTTTAAAGTATGTACATCAAACTTCATGGGGTATGACTACCCGTATGATTGGAGCTATTATCATGGTGCATGGAGATGACAGTGGTTTAGTCCTACCACCTAGAATTGCCCCGATTCAAGCAATGGTTATTCCTATTCAGCAGAAAAAGGAAGGAGTCTTAGATAAAGCTAATGAAGTTTATGAAAGCTTAAAAGCAGCCGGTATCCGTGTGAGGTTGGATGACAGTGATAAGAGTCCGGGATGGAAGTTTTCTGAACAGGAAATGAGAGGGATTCCTGTGCGCTTGGAATTAGGACCTAAGGATATTGAAAATGGACAGTTGGTGCTTGTTCGTAGAGATACCAGAGAAAAAACTGTGATTTCTATGGAGAATGTTGCAGAGGAAGTAAGTAAGCTTTTAAAAGTGATTCAAAAAGAAATGTTTGAGAGGGCACTGGCACATAGAGAGGCTCATACTTACGAGGCTCATGATTATGAAGAGTTTAAGAAGATTTTGGAAGAAAAGCCGGGATTTGTAAAAGCAGCCTGGTGTGGATGCCAGGAATGCGAAGATAAAATAAAAGAAGATACATCGGCAACTTCCAGATGTATTCCTTTTAAGGGCGGAGAAACAGACGGTCTGTGTGTGTGTTGCAAAAAGCCTGCTAAAAAGATGGTTTATTGGGGAAAAGCCTATTAAATATAAAACAGTAAGAAAGAGAGAATGCAGATTCTCTCTTTTCTTATAAGTAGTAAAGGAAACGGGGTGGTAGTTTGAAAATAAAATTACCGGCAAAAGTAGAACGAATTATAGAGGTTTTAAATAGTCATGGATTTGAGGCTTATGCAGTTGGTGGATGCGTTAGAGATGCGATTTTAGGTCGAATTCCGGATGATTGGGATATTACGACATCAGCACTGCCCGAGCAGGTGAAAGCTTTGTTTGCCAGAACCATTGATACAGGAATCATGCATGGTACAGTCACAGTTATGCTGGATAAAGACGGGTTTGAAGTGACTACTTATCGTATTGATGGGGAATATTTAGATGGTAGACACCCTAGAGAGGTTGTTTTTACTCCCAGTCTTTTAGAAGATTTAAAAAGAAGGGATTTTACAATTAATGCTATGGCATATTCTCAAAAGTTGGGTTTTGTGGATTTGTTTGGTGGCATGCAAGACCTGCAAAAAAAGAAAATTTGTTGCGTGGGAGATGCCAGAGAACGCTTTGGGGAGGATGCCTTGCGAATTTTACGAGCTGTAAGATTTGCGGCTCAATTAAATTTTAAGATTGAAGAGGATACTAAACAAGCTATAAGAGAACTTGCCTTTACCCTGACTAAAATCAGTGCTGAAAGGATTCGTACAGAATTAGTAAAGCTTTTGAATTCGAATTATCCGCAAAAGATAAAAGACCTCTATACTTTGGGAATATCAAAAGAAATACTGCCTTTGCTAGATGAAGCGATGGAAACTCCTATGCCCAAGGTAGGGGGATTTGTGGGAGAGTATATTGTCAGCTGTTTGGAAAAATCTCCTAATATAGAAGAGGTAAGATGGGCAATTTTGCTTTCTTTTTTTTCTCAAATACAAGAAAAAACTTTATCCAAAGAATTTGAAAGCGGAAGAGAAGATATGGGGGGCAGCAAATTAAGTAAAGAAATTTTGCAAGGATTGCGTTTTGATAATTATCGTATAAACCGGATAAAATCTCTGGTACTTTGGCATGATTTAGCCTTGCCTAAGGGGGCAAAAGAAACAAGACGTTATATGTCATTTATGGGAGAAGAGATGTTTTTTTTCTTTTTAGAGTTAAAGAGGGCCTTTTTTATAGCTTTGGGAAGGGAAGAAAATAAGGTTCAAGAGGAAATTTTTATGGTCAAAGCCATGGGAGAAGAAATTATAGATAAAAAAGTTTGTGTTTCTTTAAAAGGCTTGGCGGTAGATGGCAGTCTTTTGATAAAAGAGGGCATAGAGCCCGGGAAGAAAATAGGAGAAATCCTTTCTAAGTTGCTGGATATGGTTTTGGAAAATCCGACCTTGAATGAAAGAAAGATATTATTGGATATTGTAAAGAAAAATTACGGGAATGAAAAG
>DATCYL010000328.1:0-9462 GCA_036570305.1 Lachnospiraceae bacterium | reverse complement strand
AGACAAAGGTAAGTGATCGAATCCATAATTATGATATTTTGCAGTATAACTCTTTGTTTGACATATCTAAAAGAGTAGATACATTTTTTACTATAGATAAGAAAGATAGGAGGAAGTAGATTTGATAAAAAGACGATGGAGGAGTATTTATTTACTTGCTTTATTTGTTTTTGTTTTTATTTGGTCTTATGTACAACCATACAGTGTGGCTCCGGATGAGGCTATGAAGTTTGATGTCATTCATTATTTAGTCAATAATAATGCTTTGCCGGATGGAAGGGATGCATCCATAAGAAATCCAATATGGGGGATTTCTTATGCTTATCAACCCTACTTATCTTTGATGATATCCGCTCTTTTTATGAAAATTGCAAGTTTTTTTACAAAAAATATGCAGACTTTGGTGATGGCGGCAAGACTGGTCAATGTCTTTTTAATAACAGGGATAGGTTTTGTTACCATGAAAATAGGAGATGAGCTTTTAGAAAAAGGAGAAAAAATTCTATTTGTATTTTTGGTAACTTTATTGCCGGGCAGTCTTTACCTTGGTACCTATGTAAACAATGATGTTATTGCACTTTTCTCGATAGCTTGTATTATTTATGGTTGGATTAGGGTTTATAAGTATGGATGGACTAAAAAGCGTGCTTGTTTTTGGGGACTGTCTATTTCGCTGTGTGCCCTGTCCTACTATAACGCCTATAGTTATATTCTTTGTAGCATGTTTTTCTTTGTAATTACAGCCCTATTTCTTAACGGAAAGAAATGGGATATTAAGACATTGATAAAGTGGGGAAGTTTGATTTCTTTTATAGTAATACTTTTTGCCGGTTGGTGGTTTGTAAGAAATGCCATTCTTTATGATGGGGATATTTTGGCAAGAGAAACCATGAAAAAAATGGGTGAACTTTATGCACAAAATGAGTATAAACCGTCAAAAATTTTCACACCGCAAAGAGCGGGAATGACCATTGGTGAAATGCTTCTTTATGTGCATGGAACAAATGTAAACAGTCATAATTATTTAATCACTGTATTTATGAGTTTTATAGGTGTCTTTGGCTCTATGGAAATTTTCCCTCCAGGATTGATATCAAAACTTTATTTACTCTTCTTTTTTATTGCAATTTTGGGAGTTTTTAAAAATTATACAAATATTTTCGGAAGAAGTAAAAAGGTGGTAAAAAAGGAAATCATTGGGGCGGGTCCTACTTATTTAAACACTTATACCATGCAACCTATATGGAAGACATACTCTCTTTTGCACTTGACTATGGTTTTGGCTTCTTTGATTTCGGCTCTTTTAGCAATCTGGTATAGCTATGCTAATGATTATCAGGCGCAGGGAAGATATTTTATGCCTGCATTAATTCCATTTATGTATTTTGTGGTCTTGGGATATAGATATTTATTCGGAAAACTGGTAAAATCAGAAAAGTTAAAGTTTCTTATCTATATTGGACTCTCAGTGGTAATTGCTTGTTTAGCACTGTATTGCTTTGCGGGTGTATTTTATCCATATTACTATAAGTAAAAGGCTTCTGGATTTTATGAGGAAGCATATCGGTTTTTAAAACGAATCCGGTGAGTTTAGATAAAAAATGAATATAGAAAATAAATATTTAGGAAAGGGTAGGAGAGATGTTAAAAGCAAAATTATGGATAATTATTCCTTGCTATAATGAGGAAGAGGTTTTGCCGATTACGGCACCTTTGTTTCTTAATAAGTTAGAAGAGCTTATTAGACAAGAAAAGATTTCTAAAGAAAGTAAGATTTTGTTTGTAAATGATGGCTCTAAGGACAGAACATGGGGAATTATTGAGCAACTATCTAAAGAAAATGAACATTTTATAGGAATCGCACAAAGTAGAAATAGAGGACACCAAAATGCTGTTCTTGCAGGACTCATGGAAGCAAAAGATGTTTGTGATATTACGATTTCGATTGATTGTGATGGACAGGATGATATTAATGCCATGGATGCCATGATAGATGAGTATTTGAATGGATGTGAGATTGTTTATGGAGTGCGTTCCAGTCGGCAGACGGATACCTGGTTTAAGAGAACGACAGCCCAAGGTTTTTATAAAGTTTTAAATAGAATGGGTGCAGAAGTTGTCTATAATCATGCGGATTATCGCTTGGTCAGTACAAAAGTACTTCAATATTTTTCGGATTATAAGGAAGTAAATATCTTTTTGAGAGGTATGTTTCCGTTGGTCGGATTTAAAAGCACCTCTGTTTTTTATGAACGAAATGAACGTATTGCAGGAAGTAGTCATTATCCTTTAAAGAAAATGTTAGCATTGGCATTTGATGGGATTACCAGCCTTTCTATTAAACCGATTCGCTTGATTGCAACCTTCGGTGTAATTATTAGCGGACTTAGTATTTTAGGGATTTTATGGGCAATTATTATGGCATTTACCGGGCATTCAGTAGCAGGCTGGGCTTCTATTGTCTGTATAGTTTGTTTTTGTGGGGGTATTCAGCTTTTGAGCCTTGGTATTATTGGAGAATATGTAGGAAAAACTTACATGGAGACTAAGGCAAGACCAAGATATATTATTGGAGAGCGTACATGGGATAGCAGCAAGGAGCGTAGGAGTAAGTAAAGTGAGAAAATTATTAAATCAAATAGCAAAATTTGGTCTTGTGGGAATTATTGCAACAGGAATAGATTATTTGCTCATGATAGTCTTAACAGAGTTGTTTGCTATTCCTTTTATGATATCTTCCGGCATTTCCTTTAGCATATCCGTGATTTTTAATTACATATTAAGTGTGGTTTGGGTGTTTGATGTAGATAAGGATAAGAGCGCCTGGAAAAATTTTGTTGTATTCTTTGTCTTAAGCCTTATGGGGCTTGCCATCAATCAAGGAGTGATGTGGCTGTGTGCAAAACAACTAGGGATATTTTATATCTTATCTAAAGTAATTGCTACAGGTTTGGTTATGGTCTTTAATTTTATAACAAGGAAAGTATTCTTAGAAAAGCGGCTATAAAAAAGATGGGAGAAAGACGTATGATTTATAAAGAAAAAATTGTAAATAGTATGAAAGACTACTGGAAGGAAAGCAAGCTGTCATGGTGGATTACTGTTTTTTTCCTTCTGCTAACTTATGGTATAAGATTGACAAGTGTTTCCTTATCCCATGATACGGAAGCGATTATATCAGTTCCTGACAGTTTATATGAAAGCTGGTATTCTATGGGAAGGTTTAGCCTGGTTTTTATGAAAAAGATTTTGGGTGTTTATAACTTTAATCCAGTAGTAGCTTCTTTTTTGATGTTTTTTGTAGTTCTTGCAAGTAGCTTGGTGTGGATGTATTTATTTTCTGCGCTATGGAAAAAAGAAGAAACAAAGGACTTTCGATGGGTTTTCCCCACAGTTTTTTTTACATCCGTTATCATGGCGGAACAGTTTGGATTTCTTTTGCAGGTATATGAGGTAAGTATAGGTATTCTTTTATTAGGACTAACTCTTTTATATTTGTATTGGATTATGATAAATAAAAAAAGATTTCTTTGGTATATTCCGGCTTTTTTGTTGACTATGGTCATTCTTTCCATCTATCAAGCTTTGATTTTTCTTTATCCGGTGGCTGTAGCAGTGACGCTTCTTATCTATTGTGAGGGCAAAAAACAAACAAATGAGGAATTGGGAAATATAGCAGTATGGAGTATGTTGATAAAGTTTGTGCTTATTTTCGTATTGGCATTCCTATGCAATCAATTTCTTAGTAAATGGATTATGAATTATATGCATATAAAGCCTACAGAATATTTGCTAGGACAGATTAACTGGGGAAAAGCGTCTATAAAAGAAAATGTGAATCGAATCTTTGAGCATATCAAAGAAGTTTATACAGGAAAAGGGATTTTTTATTCTAAGATTTATGGTCTGCTTTCGCTTTTCTTTTTTCTTACTGTTGTCTATAAAGGAGTAAAGAAGCAAAAAGGGCGTTTTACTTATTTTTTGATAGCCATATTTTGTTTGATGGGACCCTTTGTTTTGACGATTTTGATGGCGGGAGAGCCTGCAGCAAGAGCACAGTTTTGTCTTCCCTTTTTAACAGGATTTTACTTTTGGTATTTGATGATGCATTGGAGAGAGAAATCTAAAACGATTTTTATTGGCTTATATTGTTTAGGGATTTTCGTATCTTTCAAACAGAGTTTTATGTCTACACGTTTGTATTATACAAATTATGTGCAATACCAAGAAGATGTAAGACTGGCGGTAAAGATTTCAGATAGGATTGATCAGTTGGATTTGGGAGAACTTCCAAAGGAGCCGGTAGTTTTTGTAGGACGCAGGTTGCCTCAAGCAAATGTATCTGCCATTCCAAGTGATGATTTGGAGCTTATAGGAAAATCCTTTTGGGAATTATCTTTTGGGACTTCTCATGGGACCTGGGTTATGAACCACTTTTTAGATGCTGTGGGATATAGCTATGTATACCCAACAAAAGAAGAAGTAGAAAAAGCAGAAATTATAGCCAAGCAAATGCCCTTATGGCCTAATACAGGTTCTGTGGTAGCAAGGGATGGTATCATTGTAGTTCGTTTAAGTGAGTAGTAGGAGTAAAGAAAGAAGATAGAAAATGGAAAGACAAGAACAATCCTTGGATATTTCGCGATGGAAAATAAAAGGTAAGAGGGTATTGGCAGATTTAAAATCTTTTTTAATTAATTTGGCAATGGCAATTTTAATAGGAATTCTGATTGGAGGATATTGCTCCGTCTTTGGGATTTTAATTAAAATTGTAAGCCAAATAAGAGAAAAAAATCCCCCGCTCTTATTTTTACTTCCCTTTGGAGGTCTTGTGATTGTGGCAATTTATTATGGTGCCGGTATAAAAAAGAGTCGTGGGACGAATCGTATTTTAGAATCCATTTTTACAGGAGAGATTATTCCCTTAAAAGCGACTCCCTTAATTACCATAGCAACGGTGATTACTCATCTTTTTGGGGGCTCTGCCGGAAGAGAGGGCGCGGCTTTACAAATTGGGGGGAGTATAGGAAATTATTTGGGCTTAGGTTTTAAGTTGGAGCAAAAAGATGTGACCATTCTTACCATGTGTGGAATGAGTGCAGCTTTTTCTGCACTTTTTGGAACTCCCTTGGCGGCATGTATATTTTCTATGGAAGTGATTAGTATAGGAATTATGCATTATTCCGCTATAGTACCATGTGCGGTTTCGGCTATTTTGGGTGCTCATATATCTTTGTTTATGGGACTTAAACCGGAACATTTTCCTGTAAAGGAAATTCCTTTTTTAACTGTAGATAAGGGGCTTTCTATTCTTATATTTGCTATTGTCTGTGCTGTGGTAAGTTATATCTTTTGCGTCCTTTTGCACATATCGGAAAAAAGTTTTCAAAAATATTTCAAGAATGCCTTTGCCAGAGTCTTTGTAGGAGGGTGTCTGGTCATCTTGTTTTCTTTACTTTTAGGAAGCAGAGATTATAATGGTGCCGGGATGGACCTTATTGAAAAGATGGTAGAAGGAGAAGGACTCCCGACCTGGGGATTTGTGGCGAAGATGTTTTTAACCGCCCTTACCCTGGGTGCAGGATATAAGGGCGGTGAGATAGTACCGACTATTTTTGTAGGTGCAGCATTAGGATCCTTAATAGGACCTTTTTTGGGATTACCTATAGGATTTGGAGCCGCTTTGGGAATCTGTGGTTTGTTTTGCGGTGTAACCAACTGTCCTTTAACAGCGATTGTGCTTAGTTTTGAACTGTTTGGTTTTGAAGGAATGCCTTATTTTTTACTGGTAGCGGCTATATCTTATCGTTTATCCGGATATACCAGCCTTTATAAGGGGCAAAAAATCATGTACTCAAAGTCCAAACCCGAATATATTAATCGACACCCTCATTAAAATCCTCAGGAGAGAGGGAACGAACCGCAATTCCGTTAATTTCAATTTTGTCATCAATAGGTATGACTAAACAAGGGCGATTATTGATTATTCTTTTTTCTAAAAGACCGCTGCGTTCTGTTTGAATTTTAATCAGAATGTCAGGGGTTTTTATTTCCATTTTTTTCTGATTTAAGACATTAGAGGAAATAAGCTCCTGATGTTCACCTACAAAATTTTCAAAGTTTTCTTCCAGTTTGTTGATTTCTTCTGTAGAGGCTCCGCTCTGCGAAAAAGCACGTTTCATTTCTAATTTTCCTATGACAGGAATAGTTTCTTCATTCTCATTTTCTTTTAAAATTTCCTGTAAATTTTCATGGATGGTTTTTACCATTTCAAACTCACACCTATCCCCTAGAGATTCTTCTATAAGAGCCTGGAAGGACTCTTTTTGGTTTGCTGCTGTAAGGGGGATTTTGGCTCCCAGAACATGATTTACAAAATCTTCCTGCAAATCTTCAGGTTTTTTAGAATAGTATAAAAGGCCGTGAATATCGGATGTCCTTTCATTAAAAGCGGGAAATAAAAAGGTCTTTGTAGGAGGTTCTACCACCCAATCGCGGATTCTATCCATCATGCAGTTGTCTTGACTGTTGTAGGAAAGCCCTGCCTTGGATAGGTTGACAGGACAGATACAACAATAGATATGTTGGTAAACCTCCTCAGAAGAATCAAACATATCTAAACCGTCACTGGATTTTCCGGGAATATCGTAGGCACCGTGAACTAAAATAATGTAATAGTTTTCTCCGTAAGAATAGTGTTCGATAATCTTTTGATAAAATTCCTCTAAAAGCATATCGTCTTCTAATCGGCTATCCCTTAACTGCATAAGAAAATGCTGACATCCACCTTCTTTTTCTTCATGAAGAGGAAATTCCATGGGAAGGAGATTTTTGCCTAAGCTTCCGGACATTCCCTTTTTGAAAATATCAAAATATTTAAAGGCTTCTTCTTCGGGGAGTGAGAGGAAAGCTTCTTTTGATTGGAACTTTATATTTTTTTCACCATCAACATAGCAACCGCAGATGCGGGTAAGGCAACATTGTCTGGGTGAAAATTGCTTTCTGATTTCTAGAATATCTTTTTTGTTCATTTTGTCTGCTCCTATTTGTGAAAGATTTTTTGTTATGCTATTATAATATAGAATTTGTTTGAAGTAAATGTTTGCTGGGCGATAAAGCCTTTAGGAGGAGGTAGACCTATGGCGAATTTTATTGATTATCTTACTTGGCGAGGAGACTTGTCTTTTGAGCAGGATTCTTTTAATGAGGTGGATAATATTTTATGTTCTATGCTGGCTTATGTGGATTTTGCAGGCATTGTTCCGGCGAAAGATGAGGGGTCTATTTTACTTTATGATGCCATAGGATGCTTCTTAGAAAAATATACAGAAAAAGAAATCGGAGATATGTCTTATACGGTAGGACTTGTCTTGCCATTAATGAAAAAAATTACTTCCTGTAGACGATTTGAGAGGGTAAGAGTATCAGATTATATCAATGAAGTGGATATACAAAAAGGGATTCAATTTAGTGCATTAACTTTTTTGATGGAAGATAGGAGTCTCTACATTGCTTTTCGGGGAACGGATGAGAGCATGGTAGGGTGGAGAGAAAATCTCAGTCTTAGTGTGGTGGATAAAACACCGGGACAGGAGATGGCAATTTCTTATGTAAATAATGCCATGAAAAGGAAAAGGGTTCCTCTTTGGATAGGTGGACATTCAAAAGGAGGAAATCTGGCAGTATTTGCTGCGGTACACTGTAGAGAGAGAATTAAAAAGCATATTGTAGCTGTTTATAATAATGATGGTCCCGGTTTTTTAAAAGAAATGGTGGCTTCCGAAGCCTATCAGGCTATGCTTCCTAAAATCAAAACAATTATACCGGAGGCATCCATTGTGGGACTGCTTTTGGAGCATGAGGAGGATTTTGAGATTATAGCCAGTCAAAAAACAGGAATTTGGCAACATGATGCAAATCATTGGCAAGTGGAAGGAAACCATTTTATACGAGTTTCGAGAACTAATGATTTATCGGAATTTTTGGATATGACCATTACTTCCTGGCTGGATAAAATGGATATGAAGGAGAGGGAAGTCTTTATTGAAAAAATATTTACCCTATTAGAAGAAGAAAAAATCGAGACAGTAAAAGACCTATCTTCTTTAAGGTTAGACCGTTGGTTGGAACTTATTAAAAAGGCGAACAGCCTTAATGAGGGGGAGGCGGATATTATTAAAAAAAGTATCTATACCCTGTGGGAAGAGGGGCAAAAAAGCTTAAAAAGTCTTTTTTCTAGAAAGAGACCTGACAAATAAAGGAGCAAAAAATGAGGTTAAAACGATATATATATTTTACACTTTTACTGGGAGCTTTTGCAGGATGCAGTATGTCTTGTCAAAAGGCAGATAATGGAGAGGCAAAAAGCCAAGAGGTAAAAGTAAAAGAAGAGAAAGAAAATAAAAAAGAAGAAAAGGTGGAGGAAGAGAAGGAAAGAGGCAGCAAGACTGAAGATGAGATTTCGATTTCCAAAGGTTGGGAAAGTGTAGATTTTATTTCTGCCAATCAAAGTATTTCTATGAAACTTCCAAGTAAAGATTGGATATTACAGGTGGATAGTGATGAACAAAGGCTGTTTACCTATGAAAATTTAGGAAGTATTTCTATTGTACATTTAACGGGGGATAAGGCTAAGGGGATTTTGGCTATGAAGACTCAGGAAGAAGTCTATGATTATCTAAGAGTAAGTGGATACGATATGGGTGAGTTGGAAATATTGGAATATATTACCGGTGTAGAAGGGGCTTATGACACTTGTTCCTATGCTTTTTCATTTTCTAATAAGGAGGAGACAAAAGATGAAAATAAGGAAAAAGAGGAAGAAGAAGAAAGTCTTTTAGAATCGGTACAAGAAGATCAGGAGATAGAAGATAGAACCTATGTTAGAGTTTACTTATGGAAGTCGGAGGTGGAGATTTACGAAGTGACAGCTATCCTTGATAAACCTGATCTTATGACGATTAAAGCTGTGGCGGATGCTATGAATACCTTTACTATTTTGAAGGATTCCGAAGAGACCATGCAGGCAAAAAGTGCTTTGGAAAGCCAAAAGCAGGAGGCTTTTAATGCTCAGATGGAGGCTTTAGAAAGACAAAGAATGGAAGAAGAGGCAAAACGTCAAGAAGCATATGCAGCCGCAGATGCTTCCGGCGGGGAAATTCTTCCGGTTTATCCTTTTGAGATAGTTTCCAAAAAGGGGGTTCATATTCGTACGGAAGCGGACAATAAAAGTCAGATTTTGGGAGATTTGCCTGCGGGCAGTACAGTGACAGTGATAGGAATGAATAAAAACTGGTATCAGTTTGAGTATAATGGCAGTATTGTATATGCGAGCAGGAAGTTTTTCTAAGGGGATGAGGGTATGAAAAAACTATTGGTGTATTTAAAAGGTTATGAAAAAGAGTGTATATTGGCTCCGGCATTTAAAATGTTGGAGGCGATTTTTGAGCTAATTGTTCCTTT
>DATCYL010000327.1:0-3589 GCA_036570305.1 Lachnospiraceae bacterium | reverse complement strand
TAAGAGATTTTCCGGGAGATCCCATTCAGGAAAAAATCACTCATGATTTTGAGGATATCTTAAAGGATGAAGAAGTTTCAGTGGTTGTAGAAGTTATGGGGGGAGTGAATCCTGCCTATGATTTTTCAAAAAGGGCGATTCTTGCGAAGAAAAGTGTCTGCACATCCAATAAAGAATTAGTTGCGCAACATGGCTTAGAGCTTTTAGAATTGGCAAAGGAAAATGGCGTCAACTATCTTTTTGAAGCCAGCTGTGGAGGCGGTATTCCTATTATCAGACCTCTAAATTCAGCATTGACAGCAGATGTTGTTGATGAGATTACAGGTATTTTAAATGGTACTACAAATTATATATTAAGTAAGATGACGTCGGAAGATTTGGATTTTGCCTCTGTTTTAGCAGATGCACAGGACAAGGGATATGCGGAGAAGAATCCGGAAGCGGATGTAGAGGGACATGATCCGGCAAGAAAGATTGCGATTTTGTCTTCCCTTGCTTATGGACACCATGTGGACTATAAAGATGTTTATACAGAGGGAATTACTAAAATAACTCCTTTCGATATTAAATATGCAAGCAAGCTTGGATATGTCATCAAGCTTTTAGCTACCAGCAAGAGAACAAAAGATGGTATTTTTACAATGGTGTGTCCGGCTTTTGTGGGTACAAACAGCCCGCTTTATAGTGTAAACGATGTCTACAATGCTATTTTTGTGCACGGTAATGTACTGGGAGATGCTATGTTTTATGGAAGCGGGGCAGGAAAACTTCCTACAGCAAGTGCGGTGGTTGCAGACGTGATTGATTGTGTGAAGAATGCAGATAAAAACATTATGATTAGCTGGTCTAAGGATAAGTTGGAGTTGATGGATGTAAAAAAAGTAGACAGCCGTTTCTTTGTAAGAAAAGAAGGAAGTTTAACAGCCAGCCTTTCTGATGTGGAAGCTATTTTTGGAGAGGTAACTCCGGTAGGGCTTACCGATGCGGCAGAAGAATTTGGATTTGTTACGCCACATATGACCGAAGAAGACTTTGATGAGAAAGTAAAACAGTTAGGTGGTTGTATCCAAAGAATTCGTATTAAGGATTAATGTGAGGGGAAGATGAAATATATTGTAGTGTTAGGCGATGGGATGGCGGATGAGCCTATAAAAGAACTAAAAGAAAAAACTCCCTTAGAGTATGCCAATACGCCAACTATGGATTGCATGGCAAAAAGAGGAGAAATCGGACTGGTAAGGACCGTTCCCGAGGGAATGAAGCCGGGAAGCGACACAGCTAACCTGTCTGTGATAGGTTATAATCCTAAAAAGTATTATACCGGCCGTTCTCCGCTGGAAGCTTTAAGTATCGGTGTAGATATGGAAGAGACAGATGTGGCGATACGATGTAATTTGGTTACTCTTTCAGAGGAAGAAGAATATTCTAAGAAAAAAATGATAGACCACAGTGCTTCGGAAATTTCTACCGAAGATGCTAAGATACTGTTTGATGCAGTGGTTTCTGAAGTGGAAAATGAAGTGTTTCGTTATTATTTAGGTGTCAGTTACCGCCACTGCCTGATTTGGAAAAAGGGAGAGGTGGTAGAACTTACTCCGCCTCATGATATTTTAGGGAAAAATGTAGAAGATTATTTGCTGGTGGAATTTTTGTTGGATATACAGAAAAAAAGCTATGAAATTCTTAAAAATCACCCTTTGAATAGAGAGAGAAAAGAAAAGGGATTACACCCCGCAAATAGTTTTTGGTTTTGGGGAGCAGGAACCAAACCGGCTTTAGATTCTTTTTTCTTACGGTATGGAAAAAAAGGTGCCATGATTTCGGCAGTGGATCTTTTAAAAGGGATTGCGGTGGGAACAGGGCTTTCTAATATCGAAGTTTATGGTGCCAATGGAGGACTGCATACTAATTATGAAGGAAAAGCAAATGCGGCGATAAAAGCACTTTTGGAAGATGGATTTGATTTTGTCTATGTGCATGTGGAGGCTCCCGATGAAATGGGACACCAGGGAAGTCTGGAAAATAAAATAAAAGCGATTGAGTTTTTGGATGAAAGAGTCATTAGCCTGATTAAGGAAAAAATGGACAGGTCAGGAGAAGACTACCGCATATTGGTTTTGCCGGATCATCCAACTCCTGTTCGCTTACGCACGCATACATCGAATCCGGTACCGTATTTATTATTTGATAGCCGAAAAGACGTTTTGCATAGTCACTTGTATAATGAAAGAGAAGCAAAGAGCAGTGGAAACTATATAGAAGAGGGCTTTCGTTTGATGGAGCACTTATTTGAATAAAGAGAGTTTGGAGGAGACCATGTTAATAGTAAAGAAGTTTGGAGGTACTTCGGTTGCCAACAAAGAAAGAATTTTCAATGTTGCAAGACGTTGTATTGAGGAGTACAAAAAAGGAAATGAGGTAGTTGTCGTACTGTCTGCTATGGGTAAATATACAGATGAGTTGATTGCTATGGCTGAGGATATCAATAACAAACCACCCAAAAGAGAAATGGATATGCTCTTTACCATAGGTGAACAGATGTCGGTATCTTTAATGGCTATGGCTATGGAGTCTTTGGGAGTCAGAGCAGTTTCTTTAAATGCCTTTCAGGTAGCAATGCATACGACAAGCACTTATGGTAACGCCAGATTAAAAAGAATTGACAGTCAAAGAATCCGTCATGAATTGGATGATGGAAAAATTGTGATTGTGACAGGTTTCCAGGGCATTAATAAGTATGATGATTACACAACCTTAGGCCGTGGAGGTTCTGATACCACTGCGGTAGCATTAGCGGCAGCACTTCATGCAGATGCTTGTGAGATCTATACAGATGTAGACGGTGTCTATACAGCAGATCCCAGAATAGTACCTACAGCGCGTAAATTAGATGAGATTACTTACGATGAAATGTTAGATTTGGCTACTTTGGGAGCAGGTGTTTTACACAACCGTTCCGTGGAGATGGCAAAGAAATATGGGGTACAGTTAGTAGTTCGTTCAAGTTTAAATGAAACCGAGGGAACGGTTGTTAAGGAGGATGTAAAAGTGGAAAGAATGCTCATTAGTGGAGTTGCATTAGATAGAGATGCAGATAGAATTGCAGTTATTGGATTAAAAGACGAGCCGGGTATTGCCTTTAAATTATTTGATTGTCTGGCAAAGAAAAATATCAATGTAGATGTTATCCTACAGTCTATCGGTCGTAACAATACAAAAGATATTTCTTTTACTGTATCAGATAAGGATGTGGATGATGCTTTGGCTGTTTTAGAGGCAAATAAAGCACGATTAAACTTCCAGGAAGTACAGTGCAGTAAAAATGTGGCAAAACTTTCGATTGTTGGAGCCGGTATGATGTCAAATCCGGGAGTGGCGGCAAAGATGTTTGAGTGTCTCTTTAATGAGGATATTAATATCAATATGATTTCTACTTCTGAGATTCGAGTGACTGTATTGATTAACGAAAAGGATGCAGAAAGAGCTATCAATGCAGTGCATGAAGCATTTGGCTTAAGTGAATAAGTAAGAGATCTTGTCAAATGGATTTTTTGCTAATAGGAATAAAATAAAAACTCTGCCATTGGAG
>DATCYL010000326.1:0-1502 GCA_036570305.1 Lachnospiraceae bacterium | reverse complement strand
TTCCTAACAAGGGAAGAGTCCATGTGGGGGAGAACCTAGTTACGGTAAAAAATGGAATTTGTGGACAAAAAGTTCGTTTTTTAATCAATAAAAAAAGAAAAGGAAATATTCAAGGAAGACTTTTAGAAGTCTTGGAAAAATCACCTAAAGAGATGGATGCCCTATGTGATGTGTTTCCATCTTGTGGCGGTTGTATGTATCAGACTTTGCCTTATGAAGAACAGCTTAAAATGAAAGAGACACAGGTAGAAGAGCTTTTGTCAGAGGCTATACAAAAGGCGGGACAGGATGAGGAATATATTTTTGAGCCTATTTTAGGTAGTCCAAACTCCTTAGCCTATAGAAATAAAATGGAGTATTCTTTTGGAGATGATAGAAAAGATGGTCCATTAACCTTGGGGCTTCACAAAAAAGCCTCTACCTATGATGTTCTTACTACGAAAAATTGCAAAATTGTAGATGAGGATTTTAATAAAATAGTATCTTGCATTTTAGACTATGCAAGAGAAAATGATTTGCCCTACTTTCATAAAATGAGCCATGAGGGCTACTTGCGACATTTATTACTCCGTCGTTCTCAGACAGAAGGAGAGCATTTGGTCTGCCTGGTGACCAGTAGTCAAAAGGAATGGGATTTTACAGACCTTTGCAATCACCTATTGGACTTACCCTTAAAGGGGAAGATTAGCGGAATTTTGCATATTATTAATGATTCTTTAGCAGATGTGGTAAAAAGCGATGAAACAAGACTGCTGTACGGTAAGGCAGATATTCAGGAAAAAATTTTAGGATTAGAATTTAAAATCACTCCTTTTTCTTTCTTTCAGACCAACACTTTGGGAGCAGAAGTTTTATACAGTGTGGCAAGAGAGTATGTGGGGGACACAAAAGATAAAGTGATTTTTGATTTATATAGTGGGACAGGTACGATTGCACAGATTATGGCACCGGTTGCAAAAAAGGTAATAGGTGTTGAAATTGTAGAGGAAGCTGTCGTCGCCGCCAGAGAAAATACAAAGAAAAATCATTTAGATAACTGTGAATTTATTGCAGGTGATGTGCTAAAAGTTCTAGATGAAATTGAAGAAACTCCTGATTTTATCATGTTAGATCCTCCAAGAGAGGGCATCCATCCTAAGGCCTTGGAAAAAATCATTGATTACGGTGTGAATAATTTGGTTTATATCAGTTGCAAACCAACTAGTTTGGCTAGAGATTTGGATACCTTTATCAAAAGAGGGTATGTGGTGAAAAAGATAAGATGTGTGGACATGTTTCCGATGACGGTGCATGTTGAGACGGTGTGTCTTTTAAGTCGAAAATAAGCGGCTTTTCAAGGTTTTAATGGTTAAGTTCAGTGGTTTTGCCACCGATTTGCCACCCGCAAAAAATAATTATCATTAAAGAAGTGAATAGGGACTGAATGCGCTAAACTTGTATAACGATTACGCCATCGATAAATATATTGGCGGTTGAATAGAACAAAATAGAATTTTATACTT
>DATCYL010000325.1:0-3240 GCA_036570305.1 Lachnospiraceae bacterium | reverse complement strand
ACTTTAGTAAATACAAGTCCGATTTCTTTCTGTAAAATATCCATGACATTGTCAGAAGTGATACTTGAATATTTAGGAAGAAAGTCATCAACCCAGTCTGCATGTTTTTGTAAAGTTTCATGAGAGCGGTAATCTTTTTTATGTAAGAGGCAGTCAGCTAAAAGCTCCATTTCTTCTTTTAGTCTGGCAGGTAAAACAGCCAGCCCCATGACCTCTATAAGACCTATATTTTCTTTTTTGATATGGTGAAGATTTTCATGGGGGTGGTAAATTCCCATAGGGTGTTCCTTGCTTGTCAGATTATTTCTCAGAGCCAAGTCAAGTTCAAATTCGCCACCGACCATGCGGGCAATAGGAGTAATGGTATTATGGGGAATCCCATCTGTTTCGGCAAAAATCATATCTTTTTTAGAACTATAGCCTCTCCAGGCGGATAAAATATGATCTGCGAGTGAAATAAGCCGGTTGGCATCCTTGTGGCGAATACGAATTACAGATAAAGGCCAATGCAGGATACCGGCGGTGACATCCTCAAAACCCGGAATCGAAAAACTTTTTTTAATAGGTGCTTTTGCCATAGCAAAGGTATAGTTGCCTCCCTGAAAATGTTCATGGGATAAAATAGAACCTCCTACAATAGGCAAATCCGCATTGGAACCCACAAAATAATGGGGGAAGAGTTTTACAAAATCGAGCAATTTTGCAAAAACGGAAGCATCGATTTTCATAGGAATGTGTTCCTGATTAAAAACAATGCAGTGCTCATTGTAGTAAACATAAGGAGAATACTGCAAAGCCCAATCTCCACCTTGAATCGAAAGGGGAATGATGCGGTGATTTTGTCTGGCAGGCTTTTGGAGACTGCCGGCAAAGCCTTCGTTTTCTACACATAAAAGACACTTGGGATAGCCGCTCTGTTTGGCATTTTTTGCTGCGGCGATTGCCTTGGGATCTTTTTCCGGTTTGGATAGATTAATGGTAATATCTATTTCTCCGTAATCACTTTGGATGGTCCATTTTTTATCTTTTTTAATACGATAGCGGCGGATATAATCACTATCTTTGCTAAATTTATAAAAATAATCAGTAGCTTTTTGGGGAGATTCTTTATAGAGAGTCCAAAAGTTTTGCCTTACCTGACTTGGCAGAGGTAAAAGACAACCCATGATTTTGGTATCGAAAAGATCTCTGTATGCAATACTGTCTTCTTTTAATAGCTGATGTTTAACGGCATAGTCCAAAAATTCCTGCAAAATTTCTTCAAGGGAAGAGGAAGAAACCTCCCCCCAAAAAGGCATATAGTCTTCTATTTGCAGGATTTCAAGAAGCCGGTTAGTGACAAAATTTCGATCCTCTTTATCTAAAAGCTGATTTTCTATTGCATAATCCAATAATTTTTTGATTGATTTTTCTATCATAATTTCCACCCCTAGATGATTCTTGCTCCATCTCCGATTTCTACTACATAAAAATCTGCTTCGTAGCCGATTTTCTTTTTGTATTTTTGTCCAACAGTGATAATGAAATCATCCACGCATTCATCCATAACGATACTGACAGTACAACCTCCAAAACCTGCACCTGTCATACGAGATCCGATAACTCCATTTAAATCCCATGCAGCTTCCACCAAAGCATCCAGTTCCGGACCGGTTACTTCATAATCATCACGCAAAGAGATGTGAGAAGCGTTCATAAGTTCTCCAAATTCAGCGAGATTACCGCCCTCTAAAGCGCGAACAGCGTGAATTGTTCTTTGGTTTTCATAAACGGCATGTTTTGCCCTTTGTCTGTGTATGGGGTCTTTAATAGAATCCTTTAGTTCCTCAAATTCATCTTCTGTCAACTGACCCAAAGAATCAATGGCTTTTACCTTTTGTAAATCGGCAAGTGCCTGCTCGCATTCTGAGCGTCTTTCGTTGTATTTAGAGTCTCCCAGACCTCTTTTTTTATTGCTGCATGAAATAATAATTTTCATACCGTCAAGTTTGATAGGAGCGTAGCTATACTCCAAAGTAGCGGTATCTAAGAAAATAGCATGGTCTTTTTTACCCATAGCGATAGAAAACTGATCCATAATACCGCAGTTTACCTTGTTGAAATTGTTTTCGGAATATTGTCCAAACAAAGCAATATCTACCATGGATAGACTCTCATGTCCAAAAAGGTCTTTTAAAACAAGTCCGGTTACAGTCTCTACAGATGCGGAAGAAGATAAGCCGGAGGCGTTAGGAATATTACCAAATACCAACATATCAAAACCGCTGGAAACCAAATAACCTTTTTCTAAGAAGGTCCAAATCATTCCTTTGGGATAGTTGGTCCAATGGGCCTCTTTTTGTAGGGTTAAATCATCTAAATCAGAAGAGATAATCCCTAAGTTTTCAAAATTTAAAGAATAAAAATTTAATTGTTTATCCTCTCTTTTACGCACAATAGCATAAGTTCCTATAGTTAGTGCACAGGGGAAAACATGCCCTCCATTATAATCTGTATGTTCACCGATAAGATTTACCCTTCCCGGAGCAAAGTAGGAGCGAATATCCCCCTCTCCGCCAAAAAGTTCTTTGAATTTTTCTATTAATTTTGCTTTCATAAAACCCTCCTAGAAACAAAAGTTCAAAATAGTAAGTATCTTTCTTAGTCTGTCTTGCCACAGACGATATCTCTATGTATAGTATCGCATAAGGTTGGAAAATAGCTATATTTTTTTTGTTTGACTTTATGTAAAAATGTTGCCAAGAAGAGACTATTTTTATATTATAAAGAAAGAAGATAAAATAAGAGGAATTTATAGAGGCACAAAGAGGAGAATAAATGAATAGCTATAAATATTCTTATAAAGTAGAGGAAAAGTCACTTACCTCATTGGCTGTTTATAATGTGGGCTATCAAAAATGTGAGTCTGCTTATGGCTGGGGGCCTGGAGTAAGGGATCATTATCTGATTCATTACATTATTAGAGGAAAAGGAACCTATTGGCAGGGGGATAAGGCCTACCGTTTGGGGGCCGGTGATTTGTTTATTATCTATCCATACAGGGAAGTTTGTTATAAGGCGGATGAAAAAGACCCATGGGAATATACCTGGGTAGGTTTTTCCGGCAGTGATGTGGCAACTATTTTACTGGGAACGGATTTTGATGAAAAAAATCCTGTTCTTAGAGATAATTCAAAGGATGAGAGAATAAAAAAATATATCATGGATATCTATGAGGCAAAAGGTTCTTCCTTTGAAGAT
>DATCYL010000324.1:0-1916 GCA_036570305.1 Lachnospiraceae bacterium | reverse complement strand
AGGTGAAAAATTTGAAAAAAATTGCAAAAACTTTAGGGGGAATTCTTCTATCTATTCTTCTTATAGGAGGAATTTATTTGGCCTATGTGGTTTTATCCTACCACAGAATTGAGGATAAGAGAAAACTGGAGATAGAAGTTTCAGGAGATGAAAAAGTAGAAACTAAGGAATTACAGATACAAGAAAATTATAAAATTATTTCTTACAATGTTGGTTTTGGAGCCTACACACCGGATTTTAGTTTCTTTATGGATGGTGGTAAGTCCTCATGGGCAAAGAGTAAGGAGAGCGTAAGGCAGTCCATATCAGGAGCAGCACAGACTATAGTGGAAGCAAAGGCTGATTTTGCTCTTTTGCAGGAGGTAGATGTGGGTGGAACGAGAAGTCGTCATGTCAATGAATATGACTTAATTAAAGATACTTTAGGAAAGCCTTATAATGTTTTTGCTATGAATTATGATTCGGCTTTTTTGATGTATCCCTTATTAGAGCCCCACGGAAAAAATAAATCGGGGATTGCTACAGTTTCCGATTATCCTATTTTAGAGTCTGTAAGAAGGAAACTTCCGATTTCTACATCATTTTCTAAATTTTTGGATTTGGATAGGTGTTATAGTGTCAGTAGATTGCCGGTGGCAAATGGCAAAGACTTAGTTTTAATTAATGTTCATATGTCAGCTTATGGAGGAAGCCCGCAGATACGACAAGGTCAGATTTCTATGTTAAAAGAAGAGATGAAACAGGCGTATGAAGATGGGAATTATGTTATTTGTGGTGGCGATTTTAACCATGATTTGAAGGCGAAAGAGGGAGAAATCGGTGACTTTGAGTGGGCACAGCCATTTCCAAAGAGCCAGTTACCGTCTTATGTAAAGTTTGCTATTGATGATTTGTCAAAAGAGGGGCAAAGGAATTTGTGGGATACGGCAAGAGATACAAAGACTCCTTATAGGGAGGGAGAAACTTGGACAGTCACTTTGGACGGTTTTATCTATTCTGATAATATAGAGGTGAAAAAGTACGATACAATAAATACGGGATTTCAATATTCCGATCATGAACCGGTCTTTATGGAGTTTTCTTTAAAGTAGCAAAGGGATTATAAAATTCCTTTACCCAAATACTATAAGAAGGTAAAAAGGAGGAAGTATAGATGAATATTTGGCATGATATCAGTAAGGAGAGGATTTTTCCGACAGATTTTGTAGCAGTTATTGAGATTCCTAAAGGAAGTAAGAAAAAATATGAACTGGATAAGGAAACAGGAATGTTACTTTTAGACAGAGTTTTATTTACGGCAACCCACTATCCTATGAATTACGGTTTTATTCCAAGAACATACGGAGACGATAAGGACCCCTTGGATGTCTTGGTTATGTGCTCGGAAGATATTGCTCCTATGACTTTAGTGCGTTGTTATCCCATTGGAGTAATGCGTATGGAAGACGGCGGGATGGGAGATGAAAAGATTATAGCAATTCCTTACAGCGATCCTACTTATAAAGGATACACAGACATTAAAGAGTTGCCACAGCATATCTTTGATGAGGTACAACACTTTTTCTCTGTCTATAAAAACCTGGAGGGGAAGACAACCGTAGTAAATGAGCTTGGAGGTCCTATAGAAGCGGTGGAAGTGATTCAGCATTGTATGGAAAATTATGAGAAAAAATTTGGAAATAAGACTGAGAGTGAACAATGAATTTAGATGCTTATAATAATTTTGCAAAAGTTTACGATCTTTTTATGGATAATGTACCTTATGATGATTGGTGTACTTATCTTCATCAATTACTGGTGGAAGCAGGTATTAGAGACGGTCTGGTTTTAGAATTAGGATGTGGTACGGGAAGTATGACAACACGTCTGGCTAAGGCGGGTTATGATATGATAGGGATTGATAAATCTTTGGAAAT
>DATCYL010000323.1:0-6259 GCA_036570305.1 Lachnospiraceae bacterium | reverse complement strand
AAGAATACTCAAGAACTTAAATTAGAACTTATCAAACTCAGCTTGTCCTGCCACCTTGCTATATTTCACTCCATCATTTGCCTTTTCAGTCCAAATATCTAGTACCATTCCAATTGTAAGTAAATCAAGTTCAGAAATGCTTATCCCTATTTCTACGCATCTTAGTAGAAATAGGGCTGTTGTCATCTCCCTGCTACTTTTTGGAAGTTTTTTTTAGACTGAACTTCCGTTTCAAGGTTTGCTCCCCAAAGTTCAAGAATCTCAGGGAGTATTTCATAGATTGAAAACATCTCAAATTGGTCAAGCCAATCATCAATATTTCCAGCAATACTCCTATCTGCATGGTAAGCCATAATATAGGCTACATTTTCAAATATCTCAAGGTCATCTATTTCAAATGAACCCTCACTTGCTTTGAAGGTTTTTTCTAGCTTTGATAGGTCCTTGAAAATATCTCTCTTAAATTTAATTCTGTATAGTCTTGGTATTGTAGCAGATGAACGAAACTTTACATCAACTTCTCCCACTCTTACTGTTTTTTCTAGCATAGTTATTCCTCCTACTTAGGTTTTACTTCCGTTTTAGCCTGTGGAACATAAACGCTCTTATACCAATTATTATAGGTATCAGCGGATGTAGTATCTCCGGTTCTTGATTTTACAAGTCCATCTTCTCTTGGATCTGCTGTAAGTGATAATGTTTCAGTTCCCGGTTCAATCGTATCTTCCTTTGTTTCAGATTCAATTGATGGACGAGATGCGGAACAGTTATATAGGACATGTCTAATTGCATTGATATCACCGTCAAACTCAAATAATAGGGCAAATTTTTCTGTTTCCGACACATTTGCCTTTTCTACAAGCACTCCATTTTTATCCAGTTCTTCTTTTAGAATTTCCGTTCTAAACCATTCCGGAATCAGTGCAATCTCAAGGTCACCGCTATATCCATTGTTTGCAGTAGACCTAAAATAGACAATTCCATCTGCATAAAAAGGACTGGATTCGCCTTCAGCATCAAGACTGATACTTACAGCACCTGGAATTGCCTTTGGCGTTTCATAGGTATATGCACCAGCTTCCCCTTTTGTAAGTTTTGCTGCATGAACATTTTTAAGGTTATACTTTACCTTATTTCCCATTTGTCTTTACCTCCATTTCAAAAATATATAAGACTTCATAGAGCTTTTCAGACTCTATATAAACTTCTGTTTTGTTGTAAAAAATGCCGTACTCATCTAGTACGACTTCTACCTTCTTTTCTATATCTAGATTTTTGTAATCTGTATAAACTTCAATATGAACTTCATTTGCTTTAAAATACACCCTTCCATCTGCTGAAAAATTATCACTTGCTGGCAAGATGTAAATAAGAAAAGGCGGCTCTGGTGATTCACCTTCAGCAAAGTGATGATATGCACTAGGAAGTCCAATTCTTTTTATGATTTCAAGTAACCTATCCATTTGAAATAGCCTCCTTAATCTCTTCTTCAAATACTTTTATAGCCTTTTCTTCAGCAGCTGCAATATGTGGTCTAGCAGACACTCTACCTCCACCACGCTTTGCATGACCAAATTCAAGAAGGTGAGTAAGCTGATATCTATTTTTAGAATGAACAACAAGCTCTAAGCTGCGAGATGTTTCTCTCACAGTTTTTACGGTCCAGCTTTTAGAATACTTACCTGTATCACTTGGAGCATTAGCACTAATTTCATCACGCACAGTCTTTCCTGCTTTTTGAACTGCCTTTTTCACATTTTCAGTTGTAACATCAGCATATTTTTCAAGCTCCTTCATCACTTCAGATGAAATACTATCAATTTTTACCTTGCTCATCTTTCCACTCTCCTGCAGTGAAGTTTTATACTTTTCTTCTTGTAATTCATATGGTCTATGCCCTCAATTTCATAAATATCATTATGAAAAATAACTCTATAACCAACGGAAGATAAGACCGATACTTCCTTACTATAGCGAATGGTAAAGTCAATCTTGCTTTCATCCCATATAGCACCACTGCTTGTTTGTTCCTGTGGGCTTTCACTACCGATAGTTGCATAGCAAGAGTAAAATTTACTCCATACATTTTTGTGGTTTCCTATCTCATCTACCTCGACCATACTTTTTTGAAGTTCAATGCGCTCATTTAGTAGTGATATCTTCATTTTTCTACCTCCATTTTCAAAAATAAGAAAAATGTTCTCGTGCCCAACGATAGAAATATAGAAATCTTTGATTTCGTTATATTTCATCGAAAGGGTGCATTAAAATCCCGCCTTTCTTACTCCAAATAACATGGATCTAAGTGTAATCGTTAACTCATGATGGTCTGCCTCTTCTCTATGTTCATAAAGATAGGCGGCAGCATATAGCACTGCCACCTTATATTCTTCAAAGCTTTCACCAATGATTTCATCTTCCTCTTTTCTTGCAATATCAAGACACATCTTTTCAGAAGATTTTATAAGGGTGCTAATTAAATCATCATCCTCACTTGTATCCACCCTCAGATACTTCTTCATTTCTTCAAGACTTACAACCATAATTAGCACCCCCTTTCCTTTATTTTGCTTTTACAGTTAAAAGATGAACCGCCTCAGGAAGAATCAGTTTTCCATCCACTCTTTCCTTTGCAATAAATCCTGTCGTATCCGTTTCAGCATAAAGCTCAGTAAGTTCTTGCATAGACCTTGTTCCTCTATCTGCAATGTTGTAATAAGAAAAATCACCAAATGCAATAGCAGGTTTTCCTGCTTCTACAAGAGGTGCATATGCTGAAGTAAATACCGGATAGCCAAGCAGTCTATCAGGCTCTCCTTCTTTAATGGAAGGCTGCCACATATAGTTTCCATTACCATCTTTAAGTTTTCTAATGATAGCAATGGTCTGGTCATTCATAATAAATTTAGCCTTTTGACGATATGGTCTTCCAAGTGCATACACAAGACTGATAATATCGTCAGATGAAATAGCTGCTCCTGCTGTTGTTACATCACTGATTGCACCACCATCTTTATGGAAAATTCCAAGTGGTTTTTTCTTTCCATCTCCATTAAGAAACGCATCTTCCTCGGCATTACCGATTGCCTTACCAAACTGCTCAATAATATAATTTTCAAGCGGGAACATACTGTCATATAAAAGTTCATTTGTAATCTTAACTCCAACAGCAAGTTTAAAGGCATCAATGGTAATCTGACCAAATGTTGCATCGTCAAATGGAATCTTGCCCCCTTCTTCAACCCAAAGTGCTGCAGGTTTTGTTGCAGTCACCGTAATTCTATGAAGTCCGGATGTAGTAATCTTTGTTCCAAGAGTTCTCATGATGTTATTTTCCGTTAATACATCAATCAGTCTCTTATCATATTCCTCCGGGACAAGATATCCTCCATCAGTGTCCACTCCTTCCTGCAAAAGGTTTGTAATCTGTTTAAAGTTACTTCTGATTGCCTTAAGCATATCCCTTCTGTATTCATCGGATGCTCTGCCCTTTTTCTCCGGATTATCATCCACTTTCATTGGTTTTGTTACGATAGCATCAGACATAGGCTTAGATAGTTCTTTATCCATCTCCTCAATCTTCTGCAGACGCTCAATTTCTAAGCTATAGTTATGGACTTTCTTTTCCATTTCATCATAGGCCTTAACATCTTCTTCAGAAATAAGTCCATCTTTATCTCTCTTACTTTCAAGAAATGCCTTAGCACCTTCCCAAGCCTTATTACGTTTTTCAATCATTTCTAAAATCTTACTCATTGTAATTACCTCCAATTTTTCATTAAAAAAAGACGGTCCATTAATTCGTCCGCCTTAACACCTGTATTAGTTTCTTTGTTTTCTATCTTGCATTTAGTAGCTATTCTTTCCATCAAAGAATTAACCACCTGTGCCTTTGAATACATCATGCTCACATGTGGAACTTCCATATCAGTGGCTTCACTTCTTTTTAATATGTCATCTGCAAAACCAAGCTCCACTGCTTTATGTGCATCCATCCATGTTTCCGAGTCCATTAGATGAGATAGTTTTGCTCTAGACATTCCAGTCTTAATTTCATATGCATTGATGATGGATTCTTTTACTTCATCTAGCATTGAGATTGCTTTTTCCATCTCCCCCTTATTCCCAAAAGCTATGGTCATCGGATTATGAATCATCAGCATAGATACTGGACTCATCAGCACTTTCATACCTGCCATTGCAATCACTGATGCTGCACTTGCTGCTATTCCATCAATTTTTACTGTGACATCTCCCTTATAGTCGATTAGCATATTATAGATTTGGGCTGCTGCCACGCAGTCACCTCCCGGAGAGTTAATCCAAACGGTAATGTTTCCATTCCCCTGATTTAACTCCTCTTTGAAAAGCTGTGGTGTCACATCATCATCAAACCACGATTCTTCAGCTATCGTTCCATTAAGGAATAGGATGCGTTCTGTCGTTTCTGTTTCTCCTTGATTTACTATTTTGTTCTTCCACTTCCAAAATTTCTTCATTAGGTTCTTCCTCCTTTCCACCTTCACCTGCAAATGCTCCTGCACGATTTAGTGGGAGCATATTTCCATTTATGAGATATAGGTCACCTCCATCTTCACTTGGAATACGGTCTAGGTTCTCTAATTCTCTAATATCATTGGCAGACATCCATCCGTTTTGTCTACCGATAGCATAGCCATTCATTCTTGATTGATAATCACCACGAAGGAGTCCATCCACATTGAATTTGACATAGTACTTCTTCTTTTCTTCTTCAGTAAAAAGCCTTCTGACAATTGCTTGCTCCCATCTTGCTACCCAAGGATCAAGAGTGTACTTTACAAATTCTAGGGATTGCTGCTCAATATTAGAAAAGCTCGACTTCTCAAGGTCACCTACCATGTGTGGTGGAACTCTAAAGATTCGAGCTATCTCATTGATTTGAAATTTTCTTGTCTCTAAAAACTGTGCTTCATTTGGAGAAATCGAAATAGGTGTATACTTCATTCCTTCTTCCAAAATTGCTATTTTATGACTGTTTCCTCCAGAGAATCCTTTTGACCAGCTTTCCCTCATGCCTTCAGGATCCTTTACTGTTCCGGGATACTCTAAGATTCCACTAGGAGTTGCTCCATTAGCAAAAAACTTAGCCCCATATTCTTCTGTCGCAATTGCCATCCCTATGGCATTTTTCGCCATTGCAATCGGAGAATATCCTACGAGTCCATCAAAGCCAAGTCCAGGAATATGAAGAACATCAGATTGATTTAGTATTACTCTTCCTTGTTTTTCTATTCCTGCATCAGAATCACTGACAAAATATTCATAGTAAATTTGACCTTTATCATCTCTATCTACCTTCATCCTGTCTGGCATAAGCGGATAAAGTCCTAAGACTTCACCCTTACCATTTCTTATAATCTGAGCATAAGCATTACCCCATAGAAGTAAATGTGTCATCATAGTTTCTCTAAAGACAAAACTTGTCATTTCAGGATTCGGTTCATCATGAAGAACTTTATATAAAGGGTGGTTTATTGCTTTTTCCGTTTCAATCTCTGTTCTTTCATAAACATGAAGTGGTAAGCTTGCCACTGCCTCAGATAGAATTCTTACGCAGCTATATACTGCAGTCATCTGCATGGCAGACCTTTCATTCACCCTTCTTCCTGATGATGAACCACCCATCAAAAAGCTATATGAAGATCCATTTGTTCTATTACTAGGCTTATCTCTACTTTTGAATAAACCACTTATTATTCCCATACATTTTCCTCCTAAATTTTGGTATCAAAAAAGCACCTCCGAAGAGATGCTTAAAATAGAAGTTTCTATTTACAATAATATTCTATTGCTTTATTAACAAATACAGCAGTCCCTTCACCTGCAAACTCATCAATATTTTTAGTAAAATCACCTCCACCAGCATACATTTTTCCAAGACCAGATAAAATTTCATTTGAACATCTATAGAAATTATCTGATATATAATTTTGAAGTTTTTTCACTAACGCTTGCACAACTTCTGCGTCATGATTTTCTGATTTTACCTTTCCAAACTCTGCAAAAATCATCATTAATTGCTGATTTACGGTCTTTGTCTCTTCAGTACTTCTGTTTTTTTGTTTTTCCTCAAATTCTTTAAATTTATTAGTATGTCCCCAAGATTCTTTCGCCTGCTTTGCATATTCATCAATCTTCTTTGTATCAAATGCCGAGAAATTCATATAATCCACCCCCAATAGTTTTACGCCTTTAGCAAAAAGTATTAAATTTTCTA
>DATCYL010000322.1:0-1605 GCA_036570305.1 Lachnospiraceae bacterium | reverse complement strand
GTCTGTCTGTCTGTCTGTCTGTCTGTCTGTCTGTCTAATTATGACGCAACTGCTCACTTTTTGTCAACTCCGTTTTTTAATATATATTTATATTAAAAGAAATATCCTACCTTGTCCAGATAATTTTGCAAAAACTCGATTTCCACCAATTATTAGATAAATTTTTCAAACAAAACCGTCTTCTAAGTCGGATAAATCTTCCAAGATAGCAGAATATTTTTCAAATCCTCGGATTAAACAACTTTACAAGCATATAAAAAATAGAAATATCCTCAAAAAAGAATATTTCCATTTTTCTTTCATTATAAAATTTCATCCGAAATTGGGCTTATATCACTCCTGCCAATAGGCCGGTCTTCCTTTTTCATAAGAAGTAATTTCCTCTTCATGCTCCATGGTAATAGATATATCATCCAGACCATTCACCAGCTTGTATTTCCACTTTTGATCAATCTCAAAATCAAAAATTCCCACCGGTGAAATAATCTTTTGATTTAAAAGGTCTATTGTAACCTCATCCTCTGCTTTTAAACCTGCCAGCTTTTTTCTAACATCTAGGGGCTGCACAATAGGGAGCAAACCGTTATTTAACTCATTATTGTAATGAATATCGCTAAAAGAGCCGGCAATAATCACACGAAAACCATAATCCACCAACCCCCATGCCGCATGCTCCCTGGAGGAGCCTGAACCGAAGTTATCTCCGGATATAAGGATTTTTGCTCCTCTATATTCCGCTTTATTAAATATAAAGTCCGGATTTTCTGTGAAATTTTCATCTAAATACCGCCACTCATACATCAGATACTTTCCATAACCTCTTTTTTCCACACGTTTTAAAAATTGCTTGGGCATTAACTGATCTGTATCAATGTTATCATTCATCAAGGGAACTGTTGTTCCGGTATACACTTTAAAGACTTCCATGCTTGCACCTCCCTAATTTTGCGCTTCCGGCAATTTTCTAACATCTACAAAATGTCCTGCAATCGCAGCTGCTGCCGCCATAGCAGGCGAACAAAGATGAGTCCTTGCACCTGCACCCTGCCGGCCCTCAAAATTACGGTTGGAGGTAGAGGCACAGTGCACACCCGACTCTACTCTATCAGGATTCATACCCAAACACATAGAACAGCCCGGCTCTCTCCACTCAAATCCCGCATCCATAAAAACTTTATCTAAGCCCATCTCTTCTGCCTGCATCTTTACCGACCTTGAACCGGGTACCACAATTGCCGTAAGGCTTGGGGCAATTTTTTTCCCCTTTACATATTTTGCCGCCTCTATTAAATCGCTTAAACGCCCGTTTGTACAAGAGCCGATAAAGACATAACCAATTTCAATATCCTCTGCGGTTTGTCCCGGTTTTTCTCCCATATATTCATAGGCACGCTCATCATTAAGGTCTCTGATTTTGGGGAATTTCTCCCCAAAGGCCACTCCCATTCCCGGGTTTGTTCCCCAGGTTACCATAGGTGCAAGTTTAGATACATCTATTTCCATGATTTTATCATAGACTGCATCCTCATCAGATACCAGACTTTTCCAATCTAAAATGGCTGCATCATAGTCCTTAGGTGCACATTCTCTTCCTCTTAAATAGGC
>DATCYL010000321.1:0-5330 GCA_036570305.1 Lachnospiraceae bacterium | reverse complement strand
GGAAAGTAATGATTATGAGATAATATAGAAAAAGTCGTGGGTAGCGGTTGTTCAATTACACATTTTGTACTAGTGCAACGCTACCCTCTTTTTATAAAAACAAGGAGTTTATTAGATGAGAACAAAAATATACAAATTTATAAATGAGGAGAGCACGAGCGGTTTTGTTTTTTCACTTCCATTTACAATAGGATTTGTAATGTTCCTGCTGGTTCCTATGCTGATGTCACTTTACTATTCTTTTTGTGAATACAATATTTTAACACCTGCAAAATTTACAGGATTGAATAATTATATAAAGATTTTTACAAATGATAAGACATTTTTGAATTCATTAAAAGCTACATTTTATTTTGCATTTGTCTCAGTTCCGTTAAAGCTCATTTTTGCTCTTATAGTTGCGTTAATTCTTGAGAAAAATTCAAGAATGTCAGGCTTTTATAGGGCAGCATACTATTTACCCTCTATAATCGGAGGGTCTGTTGCAGTTGCAGTTTTGTGGAAAAGAATGTTTGCGGTAGATGGAACAATCAACAGTTTATTGCAATTAATGGGTATAGAGTGTCATAAGGCTTGGCTTGGTGATACAAAGACAGCAATTTGGACTTTGATTATTTTAACAGTATGGCAATTTGGCTCTTCGATGCTTGTATTTCTTGCCTCACTAAAACAGATTCCCGCGGAGCTATATGAGGCTGCTAAGGTGGATGGCTCCGGCAAAATTAATTCATTTTTTAAATTAACACTGCCCTTGCTTACACCTACGATTTTTTTTAATCTTGTTATGCAGATGATTAGCGGTTTTTTGGCTTTTACTCAAAGTTTGATTATCACGCAGGGAAAACCTATGGATACAACATTGTTTTACGCGGTTTATATGTACCAGCAATCCTTCCAGTTTGGAAATGCGGGATACGGTGCGGCAATGGCTTGGCTTATGCTTATAATAATTGGTCTCTTTACACTTGTATTATTTAAAACAAAAAAATACTGGGTATACAATGCGGAGGATTCTGAATGAAAACTATAAGAAAAACAAATCAATCGATTTATCATATTTTGGTGTTCGGAGTTGGTATAGTTATGCTTTATCCTCTGCTCTGGATGTTCTTTAGTTCATTCAAGGATACAAACACTATTTTTACAACGGCCGGTCATTTAATTCCAAAATCTATTACATTTGAGAATTACAAAAACGGATGGAAAGGATTTGCGGGAATAAGTTTTGGAACTTTTCTTTGTAATTCACTTTTTATTTCGATTGTTGCTACCGTGGGAACGTTAGCATCATCAGCTTTTGTTGCCTATAGTTTTGCAAGATGTAAAAAATTTAAGGGAAGAAAGATACTGTTTATTGCAATGATGGCGTCTATGATGCTTCCGGGTCAGATACTGATGGTACCGCAATATTTATGGTACAAAAAACTTGGTTGGGTCGGAACCTATTTGCCATTATCAGTGCCGTTTTTTTTCGCAGTACAAGGGTATTTTGTATATTTGATGCTAAATTTTATTGAGGGTATTCCCAGAGACTTAGATGAAGCAGCTAAAATTGACGGATGTTCCTATTATAGTATTTTTTTCAAAATCATTCTTCCGTTGATGAAACCGGCACTTGTGACTGGCGGTATTTTCTCTTTTATGTGGAGATGGGATGATTTCATGTCGGCTCTTTTATATATTAATAAAGCAGCGAAATATCCAATGTCACTTGCCCTAAAACTTTTTGCAGACCCGGGTTCCTCATCAGATTACGGTGCAATGTTTGCAATGGCTGTAATTTCTCTTATTCCTATTTTAATTATATTTTTTATTTTCCAGAAACAGCTGGTGGAAGGAATTGCGACATCAGGATTAAAAGGATAATTTTGGGAGGTATATTATATGAATGATGAAATGAAAAATAAAATTTACATAAGTGGATTTGCAGATGAGATTAGCTCATCCCTTGAAAAACAGATTGAGATACTAAAACAGCTGGGAATTCCTTATGTGGAAATGCGTGGGGTGAACGGTAAAGGGCTAGTGGAATACTCGTTAGAGGAGTCTATAAAAATAAAAGAGCAATTAGACAGTAATGGTATTAAATTGTCGTCTGTTGGTTCTCCTATAGGGAAAATAGCTATAACAGATGATTTTGAAGATCATTTTACCTTATTTAAACACACAGTGGATATTGCAAATATAATGGAAAGTCCATACATCAGGATGTTTAGTTTTTTTATTCCTGATGGAGAAAAAAGCGAAAAATATCAGGATGAAGTATTTAGAAGAATACAGAAAATGGTGGATTATGCTGCCAAGAAAAATGTGGTACTTTTACATGAAAATGAAAAAGATATTTATGGAGATGTCGCTGATCGATGTAGAAAGCTTATGGAGGAATTCTATAGTGGTCATTTTAAAGCCGTTTTTGATTTCGCAAATTTTGTTCAGTGCCACCAGGATACAAAAGTAGCCTATGAAATGATGAAGCCGTACATTGAATATATACATATTAAAGATGCTATCTGGGAAACCGGTGATGTAAGACCCGCAGGTTTTGGTGATGGTAATGTGAAGGAAATATTAAGTGACCTTTTGCACAACGGATACAGCGGTTTTCTTTCTTTGGAACCTCATCTTGCAGATTTTACGGGATTTTCATCTCTTGAGAATAAGAAAAAATCAGAGAAAAAGAAATTTACCGGAGAAAAAGCGTTTATATTAGCTTTTGATTCGTTACAAAAAATATTAGATCAAATTTAGAAATAAATTTCATGATTATTTATAGAAAAATGAGGAAATCATATGTGTGATAAGACTGTAAAAATAGGAATAATTGGAATTGGAAATATGGGAACAGGGCATGCGCAGCGAATTTCAAAAGGAGAAATAAAAGGAATGAAATTGGTAGCTGTTGCTGATAAAAAAGAATCGCGAAGACGCTGGGCAGAGAAGGAACTGCCAAAAGATATAAAGATTTATGAGGATGGCGAGCATCTTTTAGATGATCCCCAAATTAATGCTGTATTAATAGCGGTTCCCCACTATCAGCATCCAAAATTTTCCATTAAAGCTATGCAAAAAGGAATTCATGTAATGTGTGAAAAACCTGTAGGGGTTTATACAAAGCAGGTTCTTGAAGTGAATACCTGTGCCCAAAATCATCCGGAAGTAGTATTTGCAGTGATGTTTAATCAGAGAACTAATCCGGTATATATTCGTATGCATGATATGGTGCAAAGTGGAAAATACGGTTCAATCAAACGTGTCAATTGGATTATTACAGATTGGTACAGGACACAGCATTACTATAATTCAGGAGACTGGAGAGCAACATGGAGGGGAGAAGGCGGAGGTGTTTTATTAAATCAATGCCCACACCAGCTTGACCTTTTACAGTGGATATGCGGAATGCCTGTAAGGGTAAGAAGTTTTATTCATGAAGGGAAATGGCATGATATTGAAGTAGAGGATGATGTTACTACATATTTTGAGTTTGAAAACGGTGCAACAGGTGTATTTATTACATCTACAGGAGATGCACCGGGTACAAATCGTTTTGAAGTAGACCTTGAGAGGGCAAAAATAGTATGTGAAAACAACGATTTGTATGTGTATGAATTAGAAGTTAGCGAACGGGAATACTGTTTTACGGCATCAGATGGGTTTGCAATGCCAAAAGGTCATGTTGTAAAACAAGATATAAGGCAAGAGAATCCACAACACAATGGGGTATTGCAAGCTTTTACAGACCATATACTTTTAGGAAAACCACTTATTGCTGATGGGAAAGAGGGAATAAACGGCCTTACACTATCCAATGCTATGCACCTTTCTTCATGGACAAACGCAATGGTAACTATTCCGTTTGATGAAGACGAATTTCTTGAAAAATTAAATGAAAAACGGAGTCATTCAAAAGCAAAGACTGTAGTTGAAGAAGAGATAGCAAATCTCGATGGAACGTATTAAATGGGGAATAAAAGATGAAAACGATTAAAATGGGCGTTATTGGTCTTGGAACCATGGGTTCTGCACATGCACTTCATATATACAAAGGATTTGTTGAAGGGATGAAATTAACGGCTATTTGTGATATAGATCCTATGAGATGCATTTGGGGGCAGAATCAATTTGAACATGTAAAAATATATGAAGATGCCTCAAGTCTTATTTCTTCGGGAATGGTTGATGCAATATTAATAGCTACTCCGCATCCATCGCACCCTGCAATAGCAATAGAGGCTTTTCGTAAAGGAATCCATGTTTTGAGTGAAAAACCGGTGGGAATAGACGTGCATACAGTAGAGCAGGAGAATAAAGAAGCCATAAAAAGTGGAGTGGTATTTGGAGTCATGTATAATCAGAGAACAAATCCACTTTTTCAAAAACTACGTGAATATATGAAAAATGGAACCTTGGGAGAACTCATGCGTTTTCAATGGGTAATTACAAATTGGTACAGAACACAGGCCTATTATGATTCCGGCTCATGGAGGGCAACATGGAACGGAGAGGGTGGGGGTGTGTTAATGAACCAATGCCCCCACAATTTGGATATATGGCAGTGGATTACAGGGATGCCAAAACGTGTTTGGGCAAATTGTAAAGTATCAAGACACCATGATATTCAGGTGGAAGATGAAGTGGATATCTATGCGGAATATGAAAATGGAGCCACAGCCACATTTACAACATCTACAGGAGAATATCCCGGTAGTAACCGTATAGAGCTGGTTGGAACAAAAGGAAAAGCTGTACTTGAAGATAGCAAATTGACCTTAACACTGGTGGGCGAAAGTATAGAGGTTACAACGGCAGAATCTAAAGAGTATATGCCCAATCTTCCCGTGAAAATTCATGAGGAATATCAAAAGGAAAAGGAAAGTGGACATATCGGAATATTAAATGATTTTAGTATGGCGATTAGAAAAGGGACACCATTATTGGCTCCGGGAATTGAGGGGATTTATGGACTATCAATAGCCAACGCGGCTTATTTATCAAGCTGGGAGAGAAAATGGATAGACTTACCTCTTGATGGGGAAAACTACTTAAAAGCATTAAAAAAACATCAAAAAGAAGAGTCTTATATTGCAAAAAATGAAAATGTATTAAAGCAAGAAAGCTTAGGAGAATATTTAAATCGGTGGGATATCAGATGGTAGTTTGTTTCCGGAGAAACATATAGAGGAAGTAGACGATATCCCTAAGTAGAAAAAGAAACCAGTGTGAAAGTATAAGAAATAAAAACTCATAAAATACCCAATGAAAGGATAATTTAGTCTGATCATTGGGTATTGTTTTTGAATAAAAATAACCGGAGTAGTTTATGAGAAAACCAG
>DATCYL010000320.1:0-12371 GCA_036570305.1 Lachnospiraceae bacterium | reverse complement strand
TGGTAGGGTGAAGATAGAAACAAAAGAGAGAGAGAAGTCTATAGGGATTCATCAAATTCATATGGAAGAAGACGCCGGAAAACTCGTCCATGGAGAGGATAAAAGAACTTATATTGACTACAATAGAAGCGGCATTCCTCTGCTTGAGATAGTTACAGAACCTGATATGAGAAATGAAAAGGAGGTAGTAGCTTTTTTGGAAAAGCTAAGATCTATTCTTTTGTATTTGGAAGTGTCGGATTGCGATTTGTCTCAAGGGTCCATGAGAGTGGATGTAAATTTGTCTGTCAGAAAGCATGGACAAAAGGAGTTGGGAAGCAGAACGGAAATGAAAAACTTGAATTCTTTTCGCGCAATTTCGAAAGCGATTGAAGCGGAAAAGACCAGACAAATTACTCTGTTAGAGAGTGGGAAAAAAGTACTTGAAGAAAGTCGCCGTTTTGTAGAAAAAGAGGGCATATCTTATGCCATGCGCTCTAAAGAAGATTCTAGAGATTATCGCTATTTTCCGGAACCTGATTTGCCTCCTGTTTTTATAGAAAAAGCTTGGGAGGATGAAATCAGAAAAGGATTGCCCGAATTTCAGGAAGAAAAGATAAGACGCTACCAAAATGATTTTGGCTTATCCGCTTATGAGGCAAAGATTATTACCGGTCAAAAAAAGCTGGCAGAGTTTTTTGAGGAGACTTTAAAAACAGCCTTTTATCCCAAGAGTCTTGCTAAATGGATGCTGGGAGATTTCTTAAGACTTTTAAATAAAGAAAATAAAAAAGTGGATGAATTATCCCTTTTACCAAAAGATTTGGCTTGCCTGATGGAACTCTTAGAGAAAAGAGAAATCAATAGGGAGGGAGCAAAACAAATTTTTGAACTTCTTTTTTTAAAGGGAGGAAACCCCAGAGAGTATGCAGAAAAGTTGGGGCTTTTCATGGGAAATGATTTGATAGATACAGACTCTTTAGTAGAGGAAGTATTAAAAGAAAATCCAAAGCCGGTAAAGGATTACCTAAATGGAAAAGAGGCGGCTCTTTCTTTTTTAGTAGGACAAGGGATGAAAAAAAGTGCCGGGAAGATTAATCCTATAGACTTAAAAGTTCTTTTTTTAAGCAAATTGAAAGAGAAATAAGTATTTTTATTAAATATTAGGAGAGAAATTTTAGTGAGGGGGATAAGGAGATAGAAACGATAAAGATTGATAGAAAACAATTTTATAAAATGGTGGCGGGATTGGTTATTCCAATGGCCTTGCAAAATCTTATTAATGTAGGGGTAACTTCGGCAGATGTAATTATGCTTGGTCGCTTGGGGGAGACGGCACTTTCCGCCGCTTCCCTGGCAGGTCAGGTCTTTTTTGTTATGACTTTGATTCTTTTTGGGCTTACATCAGGTGCCAGTGTTTTATCTGCCCAGTATTGGGGGAAAAAAGACACGGAAACGATAGAAAAAATTCTGGGTCTTTCTTTGCGGTTAGGAATTATTGTAGGCCTTATTTTTACCGCTATTGTATGGATAAATCCTGTATTTGTCATGGGGCTTTTTTCTAAAGAAAAAGAGGTAATTAAAGAGGGTATAAGATATTTGAGGGTGATTTCCCTATCTTATGTTTTGTCGGCAATTACCATTGTTTATTTTAATATTATCCGAAGTGTGGAAAAAGTTTTAGTGGCAACGGTGACTTACGCTGTTTCTTTGGGGGTAAATATTGTTTTAAATGCTATATTTATTTTCGGGCTTTTAGGTGCTCCAAAGATGGGAGTGGCAGGGGCTGCGCTTGGTACTTTGGCGGCTCGTATTGTGGAGCTTTCTATTATGCTTTGGTATGATAGAAAACTGAATGATGTGATACGTATTCGCCTTAAAAATCTTTGGTTGCGGGATAAAGTGTTAATGAAAGATTTTATGTACTACGCATTTCCGGTGATTATCAATGAACTTTTATGGGGGCTTGGTATGGCTGTTGTGGCAAGTATTATGGGACACATGGGACAGACGGCCGTTGCGGCAAATTCGGTAGCACAGGTAAGCAGGCAGTTGGCTTTGGTGATTGCTTTTGGTGTATCCAGTGCGGCAGCCATTATTTTAGGTAAGACCATAGGAGAAAATAACAGAGAATTAGCCAAACGTTATGCCACTCTTTTGATGCAGGCTTCTTTGGTCATGGGACTTATGGGAAGTTTGGTTATTCTTGGTATTTCTCCTCTTGCCAGGCACTATATGTCTCTGACTGATACCGCTAAGGAATATTTGCGTGTTATGATGTATGTGATGAGTTTTTACTGTGTGGCGCAAAGTTTAAACTGTACTTTAATTGTGGGAATCTTTAGAAGTGGGGGAGACACTAAAGCGGGGCTTATCATTGATGTATGCTTTATGTGGACAGGATCTATTTTATTTGGAAGCTTGGCAGCTTTTGTTTGGCATCTTCCGGTTACTTTGGTTTATCTTATACTAATATGTGATGAGATATTGAAGCTTCCTGTGGCTTACTATCGATATCGTTCTTATAAATGGCTCAATAACGTAACCCGATAAGAGCTAAAAAGATAGATTTAACACTTTTCAAAAGAGGGGGAGTCTGTTATAATTTACATCATGTAGTTACAATAAAATAAGGAGATACAATATATAGTATGGATATAGAAAAGCTTTATATTATAAAAAAAGATGGTACTAAAGAGGAGTTTAATGCACAAAAAATCGTACGTGCCGTAAATAAGTCAGCTGGGCGTATTCTTTATACCTTTACTGAGCAGGAAATTGAATTTATTATCAAGTTTGCTACAGAGCATGCACTTTCTTTAGGAAAAGAGGGGATTGCTATTTTGGATATGCACAATATTGTGGAAGGTGCTTTAGAAAAGGTAAATCCGGCGGTAGCAAAAAGTTATAGAGATTATAGAAATTATAAGTTGGACTTTATCCATATGATGGATGAGGTTTATACAAAGAGTCAGGCAATTCGCTATATCGGTGATAAGAGCAATGCTAATACAGACAGTGCTTTAGTTGCAACTAAAAGAAGCTTGGTTTTTAATGAACTAAATAAAGAGCTTTACAGAAAGTTTTTCATGAACCGTAATGAACGTCAGGCATGCAAAGACGGTTATATCTACATCCATGATCAGTCAGCACGACTGGATACCATGAATTGTTGTCTCTTTGACGTAGATAAAGTGCTTTCCGGCGGTTTTGAAATGGGAAATGTCTGGTACAATGAGCCGAAATCCATTGACACCGCCTTTGATGTCATGGGAGATATTATACTTAGTACAGCAGCCCAACAGTATGGAGGCTTTACAGTTCCGGAGGTGGATACTGTTCTTGGAAAGTATGCGAAAAAAAGTTATGAAAAATATTACGATGAATTTTTAAAATATGCGGATACTTTCTGGGAGGGAAGAGAAGAGGTGGCCAAAGAGTATGCCATGGACAAGGTGAAAAGAGACTGTGACCAGGGATGGCAGGGAATTGAGTATAAGTTAAATACAGTAGGTTCCTCCAGAGGAGATTACCCCTTTGTAACAGTGACTTTGGGTCTGGGCGTGGATATTTTTGAAAAGATGGTTGCCAAATCTTTATTGGAAGTTCATAAAGAGGGACAAGGAAAGGCGGGGCATAAGAAACCTGTACTGTTTCCTAAGATTGTATTTTTGTATGATGAAAATCTCCACGGCAGCGGTGGGATAAATGAAGATGTGTTTGAAGCGGGTATTGACTGTTCCTGCAAGACGATGTATCCGGATTGGTTATCTTTGACCGGAGAAGGATATATTTCTTCTATGTATAAAAAATATAAAAAGGTAATCAGTCCCATGGGATGCCGTGCATTCTTAAGCCCATGGTACGAAAAAGGGGGTATGGATCCGGCAGATGAAAATGATAAACCTGTTTTTGTGGGGCGCTTTAATATCGGTGCAGTCAGTCTTCATCTTCCTATGATTCTTGCAAAATCGAGAGCAGAAAATCAGGATTTCTACGAGACCTTAGATTTTTATTTGGAGATGATTCGTCAGCTTCATATTCGCACCTACGATTATCTTGGCGAGATGAAAGCTTCTACAAACCCCCTAGCTTACTGTGAGGGTGGATTCTATGGAGGAAATCTAAAGCCTCAGGATAAAATCCGTCCTATCCTAAAGGCTATGACCGCCTCTTTTGGTATTACGGCACTTAATGAGTTGCAGGAACTGTATAATGGAAAGTCTATCAGAGAAGATGGTGCTTTTGCTTTGGAGGTATTGGAATATATCAATAAAAAGGTAGAAGAATTTAAAAGGGAAGACGGTTACTTGTATGCTATCTACGGAACTCCGGCAGAGAGTTTATGCGGTTTGCAGGTAGAACAGTTTAGAAAAATGTATGGGATTGTTCATAATGTATCCGACAGACCATATGTAAGTAACAGTTTCCATTGCCATGTGACCGAGGACTTAACCCCGATTGAAAAACAGGATTTAGAGGGGCGTTTTTGGGAAATGTGTAATGGTGGAAAGATTCAGTATGTACGCTATCCGATAGGATATAATAAAGAAGCTGTTAGAGCTTTGGTAAAACGTGCTATGAAGTTAGGCTACTATGAGGGAGTGAATCTTTCTTTGGCATATTGTGACGATTGCGGACACGAGGAGCTGGAGATGGATGTTTGCCCTAAATGCGGATCTACCAACCTAACAAAGATTGACCGCATGAACGGTTATTTGTCGTATAGCCGAGTTCATGGAGATACAAGGTTAAACAAGGCGAAAATGGCAGAAATTTCAGAGAGAAAATCCATGTAAAAAAAGTATCCTTACATTTGTCATAAAAAAGATATGGCAATGTGAGGATACTTTTTATTTGTAGAATATACATTAAAAATTTATGAAGAAAAAGCCATAAGGCTACTTTCTTTTGAATAGGTTTATTTTGTCTGAAATCTCATAAGCCATGAAAAAAGAAGCAATAGGAACAGAAAGAAGGCAAAATATAGAGCCGAGCAGCATGATGGAAAGATTTTGAAATAAGAGTTTAGAATTAAGCAACATCTCAAAGGAAAATTTTTCCATACTTATATAGGCAAAGAGTAAAAAGGATTCTCCTAAATAGGCAAAAAGCAGGGTATTGACAGTGGTACCTATAATATCTCTTCCTATTCGATAGCCGGAGACCATGACTTCCTTAGGAGAAAGATGGGGATTGTGTCTTTTTACCTCCCAAAGGGAGGAGGTAATAGAAAGTGCGGTATCCAAAACGGCTCCCAGACAGCTTAAGAGGGTTATAGAGATAAAGACTGATAACATAGAAATGTTAATATTGGTATTAAAATAAAATTGAATTTCCTCTTTTTTCACCTGAATTTCATTTAAGCCCATAGAAGAGCTATAGTAAACGATAAGGAATATAAAAAGTGAGAAGAAAAACATGACAAGGATAGTGGTTAAAAAAGCAGCCCTTGTTTTTTCGTTTCTTCCATTTTGGTAAAAAAGTGTAATCCCGCTGATAATTAGGCTGCCTAAAGCAGTGGTAGAAAGGGGAGAATATCCCTTAGATAGAAGTAGGACAATCACAGATAGAGTAAAAATATTTGCCAACAAAGATAAAAGGGAAATGGCTCCTTTTTCTCCACCCACCAAAAGTAAGAGTACAAATAATATAAAAGATAAAAGTAAAATCATAGATAAAACTCCTTAAAAATGCTTTTTTCTAAGAAAAACAGAAGAAATAAGAATAGAAATGGGAATTGATACGACAATGCCTATCCCCTCTACTAAAAAGCGAATGATTTCATAAGGAATATAATTTTTTGCTATAGAAAAGAAACTGTAGGAATTATTCATATAGAGCAAAAAAGTGGGGATTAAGCCTGAGGCAAAGACGAAGAGTAAAACATTTATCATCGTTCCCATGATATCCGAACCGATAGCTTTACCGGAAGAAAATAATGCAGAAAAAGAAAGCTTTGGATTCCTTTTTAGTAATTCACTTAAAGAAGATGAAATAGTCACACAAACATCCATAATAGCGCCCAAGCCCGCAAATAAAATTTCGGCTTTAAAAAAGTCTTCTGCCGGATGCAGGCTGCCTAAATATTCCATGTTTGCATAATCGAGGTCTGATGTAGAAAAAAGAGCAAAATCAAAGAGCTTAATGATGATAAAAAGCACAAGTAGTGTCGATAAAATGGCACAAAAGGTTTTTCTATGAAAACCATTTAGAAAAAGAAGGGTGGTTACAGAAAACAAAAAAGCAAGGATATTGCAGATAAAGACTACATTTTTACCATTTAAAAAGAAAAAAAAGCCCAAACTATATAAAATAAGATTAGTAAGTATCGTTAAAATGGTAAGAAGGCCGCTCTTTTTACTGATTAGAAGCAGTAATAAAAGTAAAGCTCCCAAAAGAGCAAGTAAAAAAACATCTCTTTTTAAAGATTTAATCGAGCCTGTCAGTGTGTTTTTATTGATATTTAAAAGAACCTTATCATTTTTATGATATTTATGGTCGATCAGCTGTGAGGAGTGGTAGGTGTTTTTTAGGATGACCTTTTGCCCTTTTTGCTTTCCGTTTAGTAATACAGCACCTATAGTTTGTCGATAGCAATATTCTTCGCCCTTTCTGGTAGAAATTTCTTTTTTTTCTACTTGTGTATCTACCGATATTATTTTAGCAATAGGAGTTTTGTATAAAAAAGCATTGTGATTTGTAAATATCAAAAGTAAAAGATAAAGAATAAGAGCTAGACTAAAGAAAGGTCGCTCTTTAAAAAATAAAAGTCTTTTATGAGTAATTTTAAAATTTTTCATAGAATTATCATATAGCAAAGAAAAAAAGACTGCAAGAAAAATGTAAGGGAGAGGTAGGAGGGGCTTAAAAAGAACTATAAATTTGTAGGGATAAATTTTGAGAAAAGGGCGGAACTACAATATAGGCGGACAAATACGAAAAACAGTTGAAAAATCAAGCCAAGTAGTATAAAATATTTTAGTAAATGTAAAAACATATGCTTAGGCATATTTAAGGAGGAATATTACATGATTTCAGCAGGAGATTTTAGGAATGGAATTACATTGGAAATCGATGGAAATGTGGTTCAGATTCTGGAGTTTCAGCATGTGAAACCTGGTAAGGGAGCGGCTTTTGTCCGTACAAAATTAAGAAATATTATCAGTGGCGGTGTAGTGGAGAAAACTTTCCGTCCTACAGAGAAATTCCCGGCAGCTCGTATTGAGCGTGTAGAAATGCAGTATTTATACTCAGATGGGGATTTGTTCCATTTTATGAATACAGAAAACTATGAGCAAATTGCCTTATCACAGGAATCTGTTGGAGATTCTCTCAAATTTGTTCAGGAAAATGAGATGGTAAAAGTATGTTCTTATAATGGAAATGTATTTGCAATTGAGCCACCATTGTTTGTAGAGCTTGAAATTACAGATACAGAGCCCGGATTTAAGGGAGATACAGCACAGGGAGCTACAAAACCGGCGGTTGTTATCACCGGCGCTACTGTATATGTTCCTCTTTTTGTTGAACAGGGAGACAAAATTAAAATTGATACAAGAACAGGCGAATATTTAAGTCGTGTATAAAAAACATCTTTTAGGGCTTCCTTTTGGAGGCCCTGTCTATCAGAAGTTCATAAGCTTCGGTCTATTTAACCAATCATTTATTTTCCTTAGTTATAAAATCTCATAAGCTTTTATGGAAAGAGGGTATAGCATCACTATGTCTTAATTTCCAATAATTTTTATAAATTTGTAAGTAAAAGGAGGTAGAATATTTATAGATAAGAAAAAAGAAAATAAAAACGACTATCTACAATTTAAGAAAGAGATTGTAAAGACTTTAAAAGACCGCCTAAAGGATTTGGGAAGAGTAGAGCTTTATCAGGTAAATAAAAACAACGGTGTTTTTTTAGAAGCGCTAACGATTAAGGTAGATGGAGAAAATATTTCACCCAGTTTTTATTTGGACGATTTTTATAATCTTTATCTGCAAGGGCACACCACAGCAGGTTTAGCGGAAGTTATCTATTTGAATTGGGAAAGCCATAGAATAAAAGAGGGGATAGATACAAGTTTTTTCTCGGATTTTGCAAAAATTCGTCCTTTTATTTGTTATCGCTTAATTCATTATCAAAGAAATGAAGAAATGTTAAAAGAACATCCTCATATAAAGATGATGGATTTGGCTATGGTATTTTATTATCGGGTTCCAAAAGAAATTTTAGAGGGAGCCAATGTTTTGGTAAGAAAGTCAGATATAAAGCGTTGGGGGATTTCTAGGGAAGAATTGCTAAAAATTGCAAATGAAAACACACCAGGGCAGATGCCCTACAAAATAGTGGCGATGGACGACTTTTTAATGGGAAAAGTAGAGTGGGAAGAAAGAATAGACTATTTAAAAACAGAATCGTCTATGTATATTTTAAGTAACAAAGAACAATTTTACGGGGCGGCAGCTATTTTTTATCCCAATCTTTTAAAGAATATCAGTCACTATTTTAAAACAAATCTTTATATACTGCCAAGCAGTATTCATGAAACAATTCTAATTCCCGATCGGGAAGAGTATTCCAAAGCTGATTTAGAAAATATGGTAAGAGAAGTAAATAAAACCCAGCTTAGCCGGGAAGAAATTTTAAGTGATAAGGTCTACTATTATGATTCTAAGACAGAAAAACTTAGAAATTAAAGCTTGTCTTTTTGGAGGGCTTATGCTAAGATAAGTTTGTTAGTAAATACTAACCTTGTGCGAATGAATTGTTTGTACTCCTTTCGATAGAGTAGATAAATTTACTGTATTGACCGGAAGTTTTACTTCCGGGAGGAGACAAATAAAGGCCTTTGGGCTATAAGAGAATATAAAGGAGATTTAATTATGGAATACTTACAAATTGAAAAAGTAGTTGGAAGAGAAATCTTAGATTCAAGAGGAAATCCTACCGTTGAAGCTGAAGTTACCCTAGTAGACGGAACTGTTGCAAGAGGAACTGCTCCAAGCGGTGCTTCTACAGGAGAGTTTGAGGCACTTGAACTTAGAGATGGAGATAAGGCAAGATACCTTGGAAAAGGTGTATTAAAAGCAGTAGAAAATATTAATAGTAAAATTGCAGATGCAATTGTGGGCTTGGACGCTTCTGATATTTATGCAGTCGACAAGGCTATGATTGAGGCTGATGGAAGCAAAGATAAGTCAAACTTGGGAGCCAATGCAATTCTTGCTGTTTCTATTGCGACGGCAAGAGCGGCAGCAAAAGCTTTGGATATGCCTTTGTATCGTTTCCTTGGAGGTATCTCAGGAAATCGTCTCCCGGTACCTATGATGAATATTTTAAATGGTGGAGCCCATGCAGCTAATACAGTGGATGTGCAGGAATTTATGATTATGCCGGTGGGTGCACCAAGTTTTAGAGAAGCTCTTCGCTGGTGTGCAGAAGTTTTCCATGCATTGGCAGCTTTGTTAAAAGCCAAAGGGCTTGCGACCTCTGTAGGAGATGAGGGCGGTTTTGCTCCTGACCTTGCAAGTGATGAGGAAGCCATTGATTATATTTTAGAGGCAGTAAAAAAGGCAGGATATGAGCCGGGACGCGATTTTATGATTGCTATGGATGCTGCATCCAGTGAGTGGAAAGGCTCTAAAAAGGGAGAGTATGTACTTCCAAAGGCAGGAACAAAGTTTACTTCCGAAGAACTGATTGCACACTGGAAAAAGTTAGTTGAGAAATATCCGATTATCTCTATCGAAGATGCCTTGGATGAGGAAGATTGGGATGGATGGAAACTGCTTACCAAAGAGCTTGGCGATAAGGTACAGTTGGTAGGAGATGACCTCTTTGTTACCAATACAGAAAGATTGTCTAAAGGAATTGAGCAGGGATGCGGAAATTCTATTTTGATTAAGTTAAACCAGATTGGTTCCGTTTCCGAGACCTTAGAGGCAATTAAGATGGCTCACAAGGCAGGCTACACAGCAATTTCATCTCACCGCTCAGGAGAGACTGCGGATACAACAATTGCAGATTTGGCAGTAGCATTAAATACCTGCCAGATTAAGACTGGTGCTCCTAGCCGTTCAGAGCGTGTGGCAAAATATAACCAGTTACTTCGTATCGAAGAAGAGTTGGCAGCAGGTGGAGTATATCCGGGAATGCAGGCATTTAACGTAAGAAGATAAGATTTATTAATTGTAAAATATCCTTGAAAAACATAAAAGCAAAGAGGAAGTTCGAATGATTCATCATTCGGGCTTTTTCTTTGCTTTGGGAAAAGATAGGAACTTATTGTTTTCTATATTCTTTGGGAGTCAGCCCGTACTCTTTTTTAAAGAGTTTATAAAAGTAACTGAAATTATTATAGCCTACATTTAGGGCAATATCTGTGATGGATAGTTTGGTGTTTTTTAAGAAAAATGCCGCCTGCCCCAAGCGTTTTTTTTGTAGGAGGTCTGTATAGGTCTGGCCGGTTCTTCGTTTTACTATGCGACTGATGGAATATAAATCCATTTGCAGGCGGTCACATAGCTTAGATAGTTGCCCATCCTTGTAATTTTCTTCAATGAGTCCCAAAACTTTCATCATGACTTCATCTTCTAAGCGGTCACCACCTACTGTCACATGGTCTGTATGTTGTGCAAGATGCATAAACAAAAGTCCCATAGTAGTTTGGTTTAATTGGTGGCGATTTTCCGTATGATTTAATAGCATGTAGATGAGATTTTCCATCAGGTTTTGTATGGGCAGAACTTGGGAAACCTGAAAGTGCAGATAGTCGACATGCCCACTACCGCTTCTTAAACAGTCAATCAAAAATTCCCTTACCATCGATCTTTTGTTTCCAATCATAGTCAGGGTAGTATCAAAAAACTCCGGCAAAATCATAAAGTTGACAGCTATATCCTTTTTTTGTGCCGGAAAGATTTCCTGACTTGCCTGTTGATTCATTAAAAGAAGTTCTCCCTCTTTTAGAACAACTTCGTTTTCATTGACAAGGTGTCGGGTAGAACCTGAAACCATATAGACCATTTCCACATAATTATGGGAATGTTTAGGAAAATGGGCAAAACGGGTATGAGGACGTATGTCAATTAGTTTTCCCTGTCCCAGTAAAACTTTGGCGTCTACAACGGAAGAGTTATCCTTGCTATAGATTGTTTTATCAATACCTGTCAGTCCATGGAGAAGTCTTTTTTCTTCCGGTGTGATTTTTATCAAGTTATCTAAAATTTCCTTTCTCATAAAATCCCCTTATATATTTAGTAAAAGTGTAAAAAAACAAACAGAAAAATTTATTCACTATTTATAGTATCTTATAGGAGAGTGCAAATAAAGTCAATAAAAATGCTAAATAAGTGCTAGAAAATGACAAATCATGTTATATAATAAAGATATAAAACTTTCTTGAAAAATAATAGGAGGATAGAAAAATGTTAGTAAACACAAAAGCGAGAATTGGTGTATTTTCTATTGCATTGGGAGCATATCTCCCCCAGTTTCCATCTTTGGTTGCAGAATTTGAGGGGCAGTATGAGGCTTTTAAAAAGACACTTCCGGATACTATTGAAGTAATTGACGGGGGCATGATTACTACAAAAGAACAATCCATGGACGCAGGGGATAAGTTTAGGGCGGCAGATGTAGATTTAGTTTTTGTACAGATGTTGACCTATGCAACCTCCTATAATATGCTGCCTGCAATCAGAGATTTAAATGTTCCGGTGGTCCTGGTAAATGTCCAGAAATTAAAAGCTCCGGATTATGCAAATACGGATATCCCAAAATGGTTGGGAGAGCTTTATGCATGCGGTGCAGTTGGAGAAGCAGTGGCTGATTTGGAAAGAGCCGGAAAGAGGCATGCGGTGATTACAGGTGTTGTTGAAGGCGGAGACCCTGAGGTGGCTTATCAGATAGAAGATTGGTGCCGTGCCGCTCAGGTGCGTAGAAGATTTCGTGATACTAATATTGCCCAGATTGGAAGACCTTATCCGGGTATGATGGACTTATATATTGATGAAACAAACCTTTATAATAGAATGTTCCTTTATACAAAGCAATTTGACTGGGAAAAAATGTGGGCAATTGCAGATGACATCACTGATGAAGAGGCAATTCGTGCTAAGGCAGAGGATATTCTTGCGACCTTTGATATCGAAGGAGGGGCAAGCGTAGAGACTGTTTGGGATATGGCAAAATATGTAGTTGCTTTTGAAAAATGGGTGCAGGATGAGCATTTGGGATTGATTGCATCACACTATGACGGTTTTGCACAGGGCAAAGCCGGTGTATTGGATTCTATGTTGATTCCGGCTTTTTCTATGCTGATTAAACAGGGAACTGCCTGCGCTGTAGAAGGTGATATGAAAGTAGCTATGGCTATGAGTATTTTAAAAACAAT
>DATCYL010000319.1:0-6308 GCA_036570305.1 Lachnospiraceae bacterium | reverse complement strand
TGGAGCATGTGTTAAGAGATTTTCATAAGTATGTACAAATGGCGAGAAGCTCTTCTCTTTCAGGAAATGAGAGGGCAAAAAAATCAGTAGAGGAGCACGAAGCAATTTTTGAGGCTATTAAAAATAAAGATGGAGATTTGGCGGAAAAACTGGCAAATGAACATATTTTACATGTGATTGAAAACCTGGCATTAAATGAAAAAGGCGAGCAAAGGGAGGAAAAGTGATGAGCAAAATTCAAATGATACAACCTTTAGTAGAGATGGATGGAGATGAAATGACCCGTATTTTGTGGAATATGATTAAGAGGGAATTACTAGAGCCCTTTATTGACTTAAAAACAGAATACTATGATTTAGGGTTGGAATATAGAAATAAGACCAAAGATCAGGTTACCCTAGATGCAGCATTGGCAACGAAAAAATACGGGGTTGCGGTAAAATGTGCGACCATTACTCCCAATCAAGCCCGTATGAGCGAGTATGATTTAAGTGAAATGTGGAAAAGTCCTAACGGGACTATTCGTGCTATTTTAGATGGAACAGTTTTTCGTGCTCCCATTGTGGTAAAGGGGATTGAGCCCTGTGTCAAGAATTGGAAAAAGCCCATTACTATAGCCAGACATGCTTACGGAGATGTTTATAAAAATACGGAAATAAAGGTTCCGGGCCCGGGAAAGGCAGAGCTTGTCTTTACGGATACAGAGGGCAGGGAGTCCAGAGAGCTTATTTTTGACTTTAAGGGAGCTGGGGTTTTACAGGGAATGCACAATGTAGAGGATTCTATTGAAAGCTTTGCCAGAAGCTGCTTTTCTTATGCTTTGGACAGCAAGCAGGATTTATGGTTTGCGACTAAAGATACCATTTCTAAAAAGTATGACCATACCTTTAAGGATATTTTTCAGGAAATTTTTGATAAGGACTATAAAGACTTGTTTAAAAAGGCGGGTATCACCTATTTCTATACATTGATTGATGATGCGGTGGCTCGCGTCATGAAATCTGAGGGTGGCTATATATGGGCTTGTAAAAACTATGACGGAGATGTTATGAGCGATATGATTTCTTCGGCTTTTGGCTCTTTGGCTATGATGACCTCTGTTTTGGTATCACCGGAGGGCTATTACGAATACGAAGCGGCACACGGTACTGTACAGCGCCATTACTATAAGCATTTAAAAGGGGAAGAAACCTCGACCAACTCTGTGGCGACTATATTTGCCTGGAGTGGAGCTTTAAGAAAAAGAGGAGAGCTGGATAAAAATCAGGAACTTGTGGATTTTGCAGATTTGTTGGAAAGAAAAACGATTGAGACAATCGAAGGTGGGAAAATGACCAAGGATTTGGCATTGATTACCACCATAAAAAATCCTACCGTATTAAATAGCGAGGATTTTATTAAAGAGATAGCAAGGGCAATGAAGGCATAGACTAGGGAGGAAGTAAGATGGCAGAACAGAAATTTTTGGGATTAGATTCCAGACACGAAGGAGAATTTCAAGAGCTTTTGCAGTATTGTTTAGCATCGGGAAGCATCGACTTAAATTTGTATCAGGAGTATGACGTAAAAAGAGGGCTTAGAGATTCCAGTGGAAAGGGTGTTTTAACAGGGCTTACGGAAATCTCGGATGTGGTAGCTTATGAGTACGAAGATGGCAGAAAAATTCCGGCAAAGGGCAAGCTATACTATCAAGGCTATGATGTAGAAGATATTGTAAAGCGTCTGGAAACAAAAAAAAGGGGCTTTGAGGAAATTATCTATACCTTAAATTTCGGGCGTTCTCCAAATAAGAGGCAGTTTCAGATGTTTGAGAGGATTTTAACGGAAATGATGGAGCTGCCAAACCGTTTTATCCGGGACGTGGTTATGAAAGCCTCTAATGAGAACCTTATGAATGCTATGCAGCGTTGTGTTTTGACTCTCTATACTTATGATGATAATGCAGACAGTACGGAGATTGAAGATGTGCTTCGCCAGTCTTTGCAACTGATAGCAAAAGTTCCTTTGATTGCCGTGTATTCTTATCATGCTTACCGTCACTTTCGCCAGGATGCAAATTTACTCATTAAAAACCCGAAAGCAGATTACTCTATTTCGGAAAACATTTTGTATATGTTAAGAGAGGATGGACAATTTAGTGATTTAGAGGCAAGGGTTTTAGACATTGCATTAGTTCTTCATGCAGAGCATGGTGGTGGAAATAACTCCACATTTACCACGCATGTGGTGACCTCCTCCGGTACGGATACCTATTCTGCCATAGCCGCATCCATAGGCTCTCTAAAGGGTCCTAAGCATGGTGGTGCCAACCTTAAGGTAGAGGCCATGTTTGAAGATATTCTTACAAATTGTAAGGATTGGAAGAATGAAGAGGTATTAAGGGATTATCTACATGATATTTTAGATAAAAAAGTTTTTGATAAGGCAGGGCTTATCTATGGTATGGGACATGCAGTATACACCTTAAGTGACCCAAGAGAAGTTGTATTAAAAAAATATGCCAAGAGTCTTGCTATAGAAAAGGGAAAGGAAGAGGAATTTGCCCTCTATGAAAGAGTGGAGAGATTGGCGGGAGAGCTGATTATGCAAAAGAGGCAGCTCTTTAAGCCGGTTTGTGCCAATGTCGACTTTTATAGCGGTTTTGTTTACAGTATGCTTGGGATTCCCAAGGAGATGTTTACCCCTATTTTTGCCATTTCCCGTATGGCGGGTTGGACAGCACATCGCTTAGAGGAGCTTGTCAATGCCGGCAAAATCATACGTCCTGCCTACCGTTATGTAGGACACCATAGACCTTATCTTGAGGAGGAGGACAGGGAAGAGCAAAATCCTTTCTGTGAGGAATATCAAAAATTGCACAGATTAGATAGATATAAGAAAAAATAAGTAAAATAGGATCTACAAAAGAGCTTACCTGGCAGGAAGACTGGCATGTGAGTTCTTTTTTGTATATAATAGAAGCCATAAAGCAAAAAGAAAATGTTCTAATTTAAAAGAAAGTGTTATAATAGTGAAAACTTTTAAGGATAGAGGATGGAAGTAAAAGGAGAAGAAAATGAGAGCAAATAACTTGACCTTGCTAACAGACCTGTATGAATTAACGATGATGCAGGGCTATTTTCAGAGTAAAACCAAGCAACAGGTAGTGTTTGATGTTTTTTACAGACACAATCCCTGCGGGGGCGGCTATGCGATTTGTGCCGGCTTAGAGCAGGTAATTGAATACATTAAGAACTTAAATTTCAGTTATGAAGATATTGTATATTTGCAGAGTCTCAATTTGTTTGATGAGGATTTTTTAGAGTATTTAAGAAGTTTTCATTTTAGTGGGGATATTTATGCAGTTCCGGAAGGAACTGTGGTCTTTCCAAAGGAGCCCCTGTTAAAGGTGGTTGCGCCGGTTATGGAGGCACAACTGGTGGAGACAGCTATTTTAAATATTATCAACCACCAGTCTCTAATTGCTACCAAGGCGTCCAGAGTGGTTTATGCTGCCCAGGGAGATGGTATTATGGAATTTGGACTACGCCGTGCCCAGGGACCGGATGCGGGAATCTATGGAGCCAGAGCGGCGATGATTGCCGGCTGTGTAGGAACTTCCAATGTGCTTTGCGGTCAGATGTTTGATGTTCCGGTAAGTGGAACTCATGCCCATAGCTGGATTATGAGTTTTCCGGATGAATATACGGCTTTTAAGACCTATGCAAGAAAATATCCCAAGGCTTGCATTCTCTTGGTAGATACTTACGATACCCTAAAATCAGGGGTGCCCAATGCTATTCGTGTCTTTAAGGAGATGAAAGAAGAGGGAATAGAGCTTAAGAATTATGGAATTCGTTTAGATAGTGGAGATTTGGCTTATTTGTCTAAAAAAGCTTATAAAATGCTTGCGGAGGCGGGCTTTGAGGATGCTATTATTTCCGCTTCCAGCGATTTGGATGAGTATTTGATTAATTCTTTAAAAACGCAGGGGGCAAAGATTAATTCCTGGGGTGTCGGTACTAATATGATTACATCAAAGGACAATCCGGCATTCGGTGGGGTTTATAAGCTGGCAGCTATTCGTGATAATGTAGAAGAGGAGTTTCGTCCTAAGATTAAGCTTTCTGAAAACACAGAAAAGGTAACAAATCCGGGAGATAAAACGATTTATCGTATTTATGATAAGATGACCGGAAAGATTCGTGCAGACCTTATTTGTCTTGCGGATGAAAGCTTTGATGAGAGCAAGGATATGGTTATTTTTGACCCCATAGAAACATGGAAAAAGACTAAGATTTTAGGGGGTTCCTATACCTTAAGAGAGCTTTTGATCCCTATATTTAAAAAGGGAACCTGCATCTATGAGTCTCCGTCAGTGATGGAGATTCGAGAGCTTTGTGCAAAAGAAAAGGAGACTTTGTGGGATGAGACTATGCGTCTGGTAAACCCACACAATGTCTATGTGGACTTGTCAAGAAAGCTGTATGATTTAAAAAGCAAAATTTTGGAAGAATTAAGCGACAAAATGCTATAGAAAGACTTGCAATAGGCAAGGCTCTGTGTTATTCTAGCTCTAGAAGTGTCGTTGACAGAAAGAATAATGTTTGTCGGCGATACTACTACTCTGGAGAGTCTCTTTTAGGAAGAGCGCCGAAGGTGTAACACAGGGCAACCTGTCTATCTCTCAGGCACAAAGGACAGAGCATAAGAATATGCGAGTTCTACTCTTTAGAGGGCTGATATTTATCAGCTCTTATTTTTATGCACTGGAAATAGAGAATTATTTTCAGGTATTACAAAGACAAAGAGAAAGGAACAAAAAAATGTTAGAAAAAGTGAGTAAAATTTTAGTAGCGATTGATGATTTCGTATGGGGGCTGCCTTTGATTGTACTGATTTTGGCAGTAGGAGTTTTTTTAACTGTTCGACTAAAGGGTCTACAGATTACCAGGATTCCCATGGCATTTAAAAAAGTGCTGGAAAATGAAAAGAATGGGGAGCATGGAGAGGTGTCCAGTTTTGCGGCTCTTTGTACGGCACTGTCTGCAACCATAGGAACGGGAAATATAGTGGGCGTTGCAACGGCACTGGTAGCTGGAGGTCCCGGAGCTCTTTTTTGGATGTGGGTAGCGGCAATCCTTGGAACGGCGACCAAATATGCGGAGTGTCTTTTGGCTATTAAGTATAGAAAAGTAGCCAAAGATGGGCATATTGTGGGAGGTCCTTTTTATTATATTGAGAATGGAATGGGCTTAAAATGGAGATGGTTGGCAAAGATTTTTGCCTTCTTCGGTGTAGGAGTAGGATTGTTTGGAATCGGTACCTTTACACAGATTAACGGAATTACAAGTGCTGTGAATAACTTTTTTGATCCTCAAAATGCATGGAAACTCAGCTTGTTTGGGAGAGAATATTCATGGACAGTGGTGATAGCCGGTATTTTGCTGACCTTTTTTACAGCGGCGGTTATTATTGGAGGCTTAAAACGAATTTCAGCAGTGGCACAAGTAGTTGTTCCCTTTATGGCTCTCATTTATATTGTCTGTGCACTTTTGATTTTAGTTACGAATGCTTCACAAATTCCCAAGGCACTTATAGAAGTGGTTGAGGGGGCTTTTGGAGTAAGAGCGGTTGCAGGAGGAGCCTTTGGAAGTATGCTAATTACTATGCAAAAGGGAATTGCCAGGGGTATTTTTTCCAATGAAGCCGGTCTTGGAAGTGCTCCGATTGCAGCGGCAGCAGTACAGACCAAAGAGCCGGTGGCACAGGGTTTGGTTTCTATGATGGGCACTATTATTGATACAATTATTATTTGTACTATGACAGGTCTGTCTATTATCATTACCGGAACCTGGAATATAGGACTTGAGGGGGTAGCGGTAACGACGAAGGCTTTCAATGACGGTTTGCCATTTCCTCATATCATGTCTTCCTTCCTTTTAATGCTATGCCTTGTCTTTTTTGCTTTTACAACCATATTAGGGTGGAATTATTATAGCGAAAAATGCCTGGAATATCTGGTGGGAAGTGAGAAGAGGGGAGTGCTAATAGCTTACCGCTGGCTCTATATCTTGGCAGTTTTCATTGGCCCTTATATGACGGTATCTGCGGTATGGACAATAGCCGATATATTTAACGGTCTGATGGCTCTGCCAAACCTAGTTGCACTTATAGTCTTAAACGGGGTAGTGGTAGCAGAAACGAAGCGGTATATGGATAAGATAAAAAAGAAAATGTAGAAGAAATACAAGATAAATAAAAGAAGCTTACTGCCTATACGAATATTTTTCGGGAAAGGGGCAGTAAGCTTTTTTTATTTATTGAAA
>DATCYL010000318.1:0-1684 GCA_036570305.1 Lachnospiraceae bacterium | reverse complement strand
TTTAATAATCAAAGACTTTTACAGAAAAATCTTTAAAGGAAGCTTTTCCATTTTCTGCAAACATAGCCAGATAAGTCCCTGTAAAGGTCATACTTTTCGTACTTTCTGTGGCAAGTCCTATCACTAAACCACTTCCAAGTTCCACAAAATTTTCTCCATCCCTACTATAATAGAACCTGTAATAAGTCTTATCCGATCTTATTTTTAAAGTAATATTTTCTGCACAGGCAATTTCCACACCTGCTGTCACTACAAAAATATCATGAATGTGCTTTGCCAGACAAACTTTCCATTTCCCATTTTCCTTTGTCAAATAGATTTCATAATGATAAGAATCATTATAATAAGCTGTAATACCCGCACGCATTCCCAAAACTGTATCTAAAGGAGAAACCTTTACACTGGTAATTGTTTCAAAGCCCTTTTGTCGAATGCCTATCCAGGTTGGGCTTGCTATTTCATTGATTGTTGTCGATGTTCCCTGAAGGACTAATTTTTTCCCTTCGCAATCTCTGATGTAATTCTTCATATCCGGATTTCTAAGAAAATTGTAATGGGAACTAAAAGCTTCCAAAGAAAAATCATCTGAAAAATCTCTATTTACAGGCAGTGGCGCCTCTCCCGGAAGAGGCCCCTCCATAGTAAGTGAAATCAATCCACCATCACCGACTACAGGCCAACCGTCTTTTGTCCATACCACCGGTGCCAAAAATGTTTCTCTTCCCAAATTATGAAGCAGCACTCTGGCATTCTTTTCCTGACAGGGTCGAATAGCCAAGCACACCATCCACCAATTACCATTGTGATCCTCAATCATATCTGCATGACCTGTGCAGTAAATTTCCTCTCGCATATCATCCCTATGAGTAAGAATCGGATTATGAGGACATTCCTCAAAGGGGCCGTAAGGACTATCTGAACGGAGTATTGTCTCCATATGTCCGTATTCCGTTCCCCCCTCTGCCAACATGAGATAGTATTTTCCAAACCACTTATATAGATGAGGGCCTTCTGCATATCTTCCGCCGCACCCCCTACTAATCAATACACTATCACTTAAACGTTCTCCTGTAAAAGGATTAATTTCACAAAGAAAAATCCCTTGCTTACCATAACTATCTATAATAGCAGAAGCAAAATAAACTTTCCCGTCTTCATCAAAAAGCAACGAAGGATCAATGCCTCCTTGATCTATCCAAACCGGATTTGACCATCCCTTTTTTATGTCTCTTGTATATACAATAAAATTCCCCTTATCCGTAGTATTGGTAGTAGTCATAAAGAAAGTTCCTTCATGATAGCGGATAGTTGGTGCATAAATTCCTCCTGACGGATAACAACCTTCCAGCTCAAGTTGTTCCCTATTGCTTAAACAATACCCCTCCAATTCCCAATTTACAAGATTCTTACTATGGTAAATCGGTACTCCGGGGTAAAATTCAAAAGATGAATTTACAATATAATAATCTTCTCCCACCCTACAAATTGACGGGTCAGGATTATAGCCTGAAATAATAGGATTTCTATAGTTCATTTATCCTCCTTTGCCATCCGGCAACCTTTTTAATCATTATTCTATATAAAATTAAACTTTCCACAAGGTGAAAAACTATAGATATATCCCGCCATTTTATTGTTATATCTGCTTATTTATTCACAACTTATTTCTATATGTTTTGAGATA
>DATCYL010000317.1:0-4341 GCA_036570305.1 Lachnospiraceae bacterium | reverse complement strand
GTATATATAAGTTTTTATAAACTATCAAGCCCCATTTTTTAATTCCTCTATTCTTCTTTTCTTTTGCTCAAAGATGGATTATAATAATCCTATAAAATGAATACTTTGAAAGGAGTTTATTATGGGAAAAATAAGTAAATTACTAGTCGGTGCCGCAATGACCGGAGCTGCTGTCGCAGGCGGTATTACCTATCTTCTAAATAAAGAATCTAGCAAAAAAGAAAAACAGGAACAGGATCCATTTATTAATGAAGAAGAATTTACCGAAAAAGAAAATAAAAAAGAATATACCGATATTGCCAAAGAAACTTTTGGTGATATAAAGGAAATCCTTACAGACACTGCCAAAAATTTAAAAGATGTTGCTCTTACAACGGTGGATAAGGTAAAAGATATAAGGCAGGAAAAAGAGACAAGTGACAAGGATATTATCGATGCCCTTGATCAGGAATTTCAGGAGGCGGAAGAAATCCTCTCCGGCGAAGGTCAGGATTTACAGGAAAATCTTCAAAAAGAAGGCGAAAATATAATCGCTGGTGTCAAAGAAAACCTTGACGAAGCAAAAGAATTTGTCGAGGATAAGGCAGAGGATGTGCTTTCTTAAGATTTTAAAATAGAGGCTAATAAAAAGCCTCTATTTTTTTGCCTAAATCTGCAATTTGCTCTCCTATTTCTTTTTCTCTCAAGCTTGCATATCCCAATAAAAAGTCCTCTTCATTATAAGTTTTGGAAGAAAGCAAATATTCCTCAGGTGCATATAGGATAATGCCCGCCTCTTTTAAAGTAAATAATAAATCCTTTTTACTTTTTATAAAAGGGAGATGTAAAACAAAATGAAGCCCCGCCTCTTCTCCACTGACAGAATAAGGAAAGTTCCACTCTTTCATAGCTCCTAACACCAGATTTCTCTTTTGTCTGTATTTATTTCTCATCTTGTTCACATGACGCTCATACCAACCCGAACTTAAAAATTCCTCTATAATTTTTTGATCCACTTTGGAAATGGTGACAGAAAAGCTTTCCCTGATTGCATTCCACCTCTCTAGTAAAGACTTTGGAAGCACCATATAACTAAAACGAATTGCCGGTGCAATGGACTTTGAAAAGGTTCCCAGATAGATTACTCTTTCCTGATCATCTAGTCCCTGCAAAGCGGGAATAGGCTTTCCCCTATAGCGAAATTGACTGTCATAATCATCCTCAATGATATAACCATTTTTTCTTTTTGCCCAGTCTAAAAGCTCTATTCTTCGCTTAATCGGCATCACGCAGCCCATAGGAAATTGATGAGAGGGCATCACATAGGCTACCTTAGCCTCGCTCTTCATCAAAGTATCTATATCCATACCGCTCTCATCCATAGCAATTCCCTGAACCTGCAAGCCCATACACACAAAGGTATCCGCTGCACTTTTGTAGGTAGGGTTTTCCATCGCCATATACTTTTCTTCCCTCAACAGCACACTAAGAAGCATTGCCAGATAATCATTTCCGGCACCTATGACAATTTGGTTGGGATGGCAGTTGACCTGCCGAAAACGATGCAGATAGTCTGTAATCGACTTTCTTAGAGAAAGTTCTCCTCTGCAATCTCCCAAATCATACAAATTCTCATCTTCTATATCCAATATTTTTTTTGATATTTTTTTCCAATAGCTATGTGGAAAGCCGTCCTCATCAATTTTTGTAAGGGAAAAATCTACCACAGGCTTTTTCTGGGCTTCCTCTTTTTCTAAAAGGATTTCTTCCTTTTCTCCCCCGGCATAAGCAAAGATTTCCATATCACTGACAAAATATCCCTTTGCCGGGATAGAGCTGATATAGCCCTCTGATAAGAGCTGCTGATATGCCAAATCTACCGTGCTTCTGCTCACCCCCAAAGACTGGCTTAAAACACGAGTAGAGGGGAGACGCTCCCCGGGCTTTAAAGTCCCTTCCAGCATCTCCCCCTTGATATACTTGTAAATCTGCTCATATAAATTTTCTTTATCACCTAAAGTCATACTAAATTCATACATAAGGTATCCCCTGTTTCCTTACTGCTGCGGTAACTTAAAGGAACTTTTTAGAGAAACAATCCTATTAAATACCAGGTGCTCAGGACTTGAATCCTTTGCATCAATACAAAAGAATCCATTTCTCACAAACTGGTAGCTGTCATAGGCTTTAGCATCCTCAAAATTAGGCTCCACCAGACAATCTTTTTTGATGGTCAAGGAATTAGGATTTAAGTTCAAGCTTCCATCCTCATTATAAACCCCTTTTTCCTCATCAATAATATTTTCATAAAGTCGAACCTCTGCCTTAACTGCCTGTGCTGCCGGTACCCAGTGAATGGTTCCCTTTACCTTTCTTCCGGTAAAACCACTTCCCGCCTTAGTTTCAGGGTCATAGGTACAATGTACCTCAATTACTTTTCCATTCTCATCCTTTATGAAACTCTCACACTTAACAAAATAGGCATGCATAAGACGAACTTCATTACCCGGAAAAAGTCTAAAATACTTCTTAGGAGGTTCCTCCATAAAGTCTTCCCTTTCTATGTAAAGCTCTCTTCCAAAGGGAAGCTTTCTAAATCCAAGCTCCTCATTTTCCAAGTTGTTTGCCACATCAAGAAGCTCGTACTCTCCCTCAGGATAATTATCAATCACCAGCTTAATGGGATCTAATACTGCCATCATACGAGATTTTTTCATCTTTAAATCTTCTCTGATGCAGTATTCCAGCATAGCATAGTCTACCGAACTGTCTGCCTTAGATACCCCGCACAATTCCACAAACTTTGCAATAGATTCCGGTGTGAATCCACGACGGCGCAATGCAGCAATAGAAACAAGTCTAGGATCATCCCAACCGTCAACAATACCCTCTTCTACCAATTTTTTAATATAACGCTTTCCTGTAACCACATTAGTTAAGTATAACTTTGCAAATTCAATCTGCTTTGGTGGCTGCGGATATTCCAGTTCACGTACAACCCAATCGTAAAGAGGTCTGTGATCCTCAAATTCCAAGGTACAAATAGAATGGCTAATCCCCTCAATAGCATCCTCAATCGGATGAGCAAAATCATACATAGGATAAATACACCATTTATCTCCTGTATTGTGGTGATGCATATGTGCTACACGATAAATGACCGGATCTCTCATATTCATATTAGGTGAGGACATATCAATCTTAGCACGAAGTACCTTACTTCCATCTTCGTACTTTCCATCTTTCATCTCCTCAAAGAGTTTGAGATTCTCCTCCACTGTACGATTTCTGTAAGGACTGTCCTTTCCCGGCTCCTTTAGCGTTCCCCTATATTCTCTCATCTGCTCTGCCGTCAAATCACAAACAAATGCCTTTCCTTTTTTAATTAAAAAGATGGCAGCCTCATACATCTTGTCAAAATAGTCGGAAGCAAAGTAAAGATGTTCTTTCCAATCAGCACCAAGCCACTCTACATCCGCTTTAATAGACTCTACAAATTCCGTTTTTTCTTTGGTAGGATTGGTATCGTCAAAGCGCAAATGAAAAGTTCCCTTGTACTTTTGTGCTAAACCATAATTTAATAAAATCGATTTGGCATGACCTATATGCAAGTAACCATTCGGTTCCGGTGGAAATCTGGTACATACCGCATCATAAACGCCTTCCTGCAAATCCTTATCAATAATATTTTCTATAAAATTTTTGCTTACGATTTCTTTTTCCATAATTACCTCTACGTCCTGATTTATTTTCGTGCGGACTTTACTTTGTCCACATTGGTAGCTATAATCATAGCATATTCTTAGAAATTACTCAATAAATTAATAAAGTCCGGAAACATCAGTTTTTTTGCTAAACCATTTTAATTACTGACCGCTATTTATATGTCCAGTAAGCCTATCTTACCTGCTATTTTTATTTTTTAAGAATCTTTCCCTTATCTATTGACATTTTAAAAAGAGTTTGATAGAATTCATATTCGTAGCGAAACGCTATGCTGTTGTGGCACAGGTGGTAGCGCACCTCATTGGTAGTGAGGAGGTCACGGGTTCAACTCCCGTCAACAGCTTTTTTAATAAGTCATATAGTATCAAAAAGCCTTGATTTTCAAGGCTTTTTTTAATATAACGTTCATTTTTAATCCTATTTTCTTTGTTTTTATGCCCCATAAATGCCCCATACAATTCTCTGCTGACAACAAAAAAAAGAGGAGCTTTCGCTCCTCCCTTTCTCTCTATATCTTACATATGTTTTGATACAAACTTTGGCTTCAACAATAACACATCAGATACCTTCCTTAATGTTTCTTCTGTAAGTCTATTTATAGCCTTGTTCATAACCTGAAAAGCTTCCTCTGAAAGA
>DATCYL010000316.1:0-1591 GCA_036570305.1 Lachnospiraceae bacterium | reverse complement strand
GCTACTCTACTTCGGTGATAATACAGCCATATCTATTTTAAACATAGAGCAACTAATTGAAGGCATTATCCTTTACGTTGCTACTCACTTCATCATCAAAAACAAGCTTAATATCCAATGATAATAAAAAGTCTAGCCACTGCTTATCAAGCAATGCCTAGACTTTTTTAATGGAAAAACCATAGGATCAAATCCTTTCCAAAGATAAAAAGATAGCTATAGCCAATAATTGACAGTGGCTTCGTGATTAAAATAATGGTCACAAAACGCTTCAATGACATCTCTGTCAGCCCAGTAATCATGACCATAATATCTGCTGGTGAAATCGGAGAAAGCATACAGAGAATAAACAATCTCTCATAATATGGCGTCTCTAATTTTCTCTCATACTTGTAAAAGGTCTTTTCCTCTATAAACAGTAAAATAAAGCGCCTACCATAGGTCTTCACAAGTAAAAATAAAATCACACTGCCAATGAAAATACCAGCATAATTATAAAGGAAGCCCAGTAGAGGACCAAAAATCAAAAAGCCCGCAATAGTCGTCATACCACCTGGAATAATAGGAAAGACAATCTGAATGATTTGCACACCAACAAAAACAAGGGGGCCAAAAACCTTGTGGCTATGAACAAGATCCTTGAGCGCATTGCTGTCATTTAAAATGCCAAGCCTGTAAAACCAAAAGGCTAGCAAAAAAGAGCCGACTAAAGCCAGACTTCCTAAGAGCTTAATCACTTTTTGCCATATCACATAAGGCTTCAACTCATTATTTCCCATAGCTTCATCATACCATAAGCACTATTTTTTTGCCATTTAAAAAAAGTTTTGCTATACTAGCACCTGTAGGTATCTTGTATGCCTTTTTATGGGGTTGTTACGGATTCGACAGGCATTATGAGGCCTATTTTGCAACTCATCGGCAGATGTAAAAATGCCAGTTAAATATAACTGCAAAAAATAATACAACTTTCGCTTTAGCTGCCTAAAAACCAGCTGGCGTGACTTCTATAGGATTGCTTGTGTCTTATTAGAGGTCTCAAAACAGCAAGCTACGTTTAGGTGATTGTCCAAGCACCTAAAAAGAGAACCTTGGACTCGCAGGCTGATGGCTTGAGTTATGTGCCCTTGGTCTGTTAAAGCAAGACATAACCTATGGTTGTAGACAAATAGGTTAGCAGGTGTTTGGACGTGGGTTCGACTCCCACCAGCTCCATCAATACTTACCGACTAAGTTACCGTAACTTACTAAAACCTTGTTAAATCAAGGTTTTTTCTTTTTACCTTGTTCGTGGATTACCGTAAGTTTCTATTTTATTGACAACTAAAAAGAGAGCCAAAAATCTTTTAAGAGCGGCTTAAGTTTTCTCTTTGGCTAATCTTACGTTTACTTTTTTCTAACAATTCTCCTACTCTCTTCCCTGACAGTACATCACCAAATCTTTTTCGGATAATTGCTCTGTACTGCCTGTAATATAGCTACCTTTTACTGCTTCCTTATAGATGTCATCTGTTATAATGTTTTACTTTTTTATAAAATATCAATAACTTAATCATTTCAAAAGATATATTTCTTTAATTTTTTAAAAACA
>DATCYL010000315.1:0-6863 GCA_036570305.1 Lachnospiraceae bacterium | reverse complement strand
TCTTTCTTCTAAAAAATACTTGCAATACTTTGTGTCTTTTTTATCTCTTTCCATTATTCTTTCTACAGTTCTTTTAAAGCAACATTCTATCATGGATGTAATTACAGCTTTTCTTCTTTTTATAGTTTTATATCCTATAATTTACTATCCTGAAAAACTTACACTTCCAAATTTTCATAAAATTTTTTCTTTAAACCAGCGATAAAAGGCGTTTTGCGAGCTTTATCCGCTGATTGAGGGTCACAAATACAGTTTGGCAAGTTGATTGTATTCACTAATTTACATAAACATAAAAAGTGGAAAGATAAGGGTATTTTCCCTTATCTTTCCACTTTTATTTTCCTTTAAAATTCAAAATACACACGCTTTAGCTTTTGTCCTTTTCCCCTGCTCTATTATAAAAAAACATTGCCAGCGATGCCAATAAAATAATCAAATACCCTATTAGGCTATACTTATCCGGAATCTGGTTAAGTATAAAGAAAGACAAAACTGTGGCAAATAAAATCTGGGTGTAATCGTAAATAGATATCTCTCTTGCAGGCGCATAAGTATAAGCTGCTGTAATTGCAAACTGCCCACCAGATGCTGCCAAGCCTGCCATCAGCAAAAAGAATACCTGCTCCCAGGTCATTGGCTTAAAATTTATTACCAGTAAAGGCAGCGTTACCAGACAAGAAAAAGCAGAAAAAAACAGCACAATCAATGGTCCTCTTACTCCCATCATACCTAATTTTCTGACAAAAGTGTAAGCAATTCCCGCACACATACCTCCCATAATTCCCATAAGTGCCGGCAAGGGTGATATTATCCCAAAACCCGGTTTTAAAATAAACAAGGTTCCCACAAAGGCAAGGACAACAAAGAGAATTTGCATTATTTTTACCTTTTCCTTTAACAGTAAAACAGAAAACAGAATAGCAAAAAAAGGAGAAAGTTTATTTAGCATAGAGGCATCTGCTACCATCATGTGATCAATAGCATAAAAGTTTCCCAAAATTCCCAAAGTTCCAAACAAAGCCCTAAGAACCAGTGATTTGATCTCCTGCCTTTGATAATGCAAATGAATTTTTTCTCTTTTTACCATATAAAGGGCAAAAAAGAAGGCAACAAAATTTCTAAAAAAGCTTTTTTCCAAAGACGGTAAATCTCCTGCCAGCCGTACCATAATATTCATCAGAGCAAAAAAGAAGGCTGATAAAATAATATAGAAAATCCCTTTACTCTTTCTATTCATCCTACTCGCCTTCTTTCTAATTCTTATTTTTTATTCTTTTTCTAAAGCTTTTTCCATTTTATCAAGAGTATCTGAACTCCCGTGTTTTTTAGACCATCTACTCACATAGACTAAGGAAATTACCATCAAGACCATAGCAATTCCCAAGGGAATCCATGGATTTAAAACAAATCCTGTAATAATATAGCCTATTCCACAAAAGATAGACACAAAAAATGCATAGGGCATCTGTGTAGATACATGCTGAATATGATTACATCTGGCACCTGCCGAAGAAAGAATAGTCGTATCTGAAATCGGTGAGCAGTGATCCCCAAAAACAGAGCCCGCTAGAGTGGCTCCCATAGCAGGAATCAATACTTGTGCACCACTTTCACTTCCACAAATAGTAATAACAATTGGTAATAAAATGCCGAAAGTTCCCCATGCAGTTCCCATAGAAAAGGATAAAAATGCTGCAATAATAAATACGACAAATGGTAAAATTCTAAGACTAATACTTGAGTTCTCCAACAAGCCGCTCACAAAAGGACCGGTTCCAATCATTTCACGACAGACACCACTTAAAGACCATGCAAAAACTAAAATCAAAATCGCAGGAACCATAGATCTTGCGCCTTCTACCAATCCTTCCATAAATTCCTTAAAACTTAACAGTTTTCTTGGAATAAACATAAGAAATGCCACGACTAATGCTCCAAAAGCTCCCATAGCCAGTCCCATGGAAGGATTTTCTCCTATGGCTGTCACAAAATCATTTTCTCCCCTAAAGAATCCACCAACATAAGCCATTCCCATAATAGAGAGAGCAATTAAAGCTAATACCGGAATTACTAAATCCACCACTTTTCCATTATTAGAAACCTTGATTCCTCCAAAGTCCATAGCTGCATTATCTTCTGCTTCTTTCACCGCTTCTCTTGCTTGTCTTTCCTTCTTTAACATAGGACCAAAATCCATATTTGTAAGGCAAAGAATCAGTACCATAAGTAAAGTTAAAAGTGCATAGAAATTATAAGGAATAGAATCTAAAAACATCTGAAATCCATTCTCTCCCAAGTCTCCCGCTACGGCTACTGCCCAGCTGGAAATAGGTGCTATGATACAAACCGGTGCAGCCGTCGCATCAATAATGTAGGCTAATTTTTCTCTGGAAATTTTATGACGATCCGTCAAAGGTCTCATAACCGTTCCCACTGTAAGACAATTAAAATAATCATCAATAAATATGACCATACCCAAAATACTGGTAGCTAATTTTGCCACTATGGGAGACTTAATTTTATTAATTGCCCAATTTCCATAGGCTTTGGAACCTCCTGCTTTTGTAACAACAACTACCAAAGCGCCCAAAAGCACCAAAAATATAATTAAAGTTCCGTTACTTCCCAATTTTTGTGACATCATATCAAACATATAATAAACAGCCTGCATGATACTGCCTTCGGTAAAATGTACATAGATTAGCATTCCCGAAAATAAACCGACAAAGAGTGCCGAATACACCTCCTTGGTAATTAATGCTAACACAATAGCAATTATTGGCGGCAAAATGGATAACCAACCTGCGTCAATCATTTGCAATTCTCCCATCTGTTCTCCTCCTGATTTTTCTTTTTCATCTTATTTAAGATACTTCCTCTATAATATTACCACTATTGTCAATAGTCACTCCCATTGAATTTTGAGAAATTGTTTGATAAATTTCTTCCGGAGCATCTACTATCCAAGTTGTGGAAACTGCCGATTTTATGGGTAATAAGGAATAAGAAATTTCTCCCTCCCTGGGTAGATTTATTTTAAATAATACCGAAGAATAATTTTTACTTCCATACATAAATCTTCCCAAACCGTACAAAATAGGCTTTCCCTTATAGTATTCCATCCCTTGCAAAAATTGCCCGTGATTTCCGATAATCACGTCAGCACCCGCATCTACCATTTTATGAGCTAGTGTGGTTTGTCTTTCTGTAATAGAACTGTTTTCTTCTTCTCCCCAGCTAACATAGACAATGGTAAGTTCATTTAAACTATCTGATTTTTTTATTGAAGACAATATACTTTTTTCATTTTCAAAAGATAAAAGTCCTGCCTGACCTTCACTAAATATTTTGCTTTTATCTATAGGCAAATCCGTAATCCCTAAAAAGCCGATGCGATTCCCCCCGATATTCACCTCTTCCACCGAATCTGTCTCTTCTCCCGGATTTACAAATCCCTTAACTGCAATTGCATTTTCCCTTAAAAATCCAACACTTGCTCCCATTTCATCCAAAGAAAACTCCGCATTTCCCGCATTTGCGACATTTACCATATCAATACCCAATTCTTGCAATATGGCCAAGCTTTTACTTTTCATGGCAGAGCTTTTAGTATCTTCCGGATACTCATCTGAATAAATCCCTTTCAAGTTCACAAAACTATAAGAAGCATTTTGTGTCTGACTTAAAATATCTTGGGAAGCAATCGCCGAAATCCCACCTTCTGTCTTGTATTGATAACGCCATGACTCATCCAGATAAAAATCTCCGCCAAACAAAAGAGTGGCATCTGTCTTTTCCTCATTAGGAGGCGGTGTGACCTGTGTAGGCTCTTCCTCTTTTACATCTGCCGTCTCTTCCTGAACTTTTTGCTCTTGTTTGACTTTTGAATTTTGGATTTCTTTCTCAATTTGAACACTTAATTTTCGCTGATTTTTTTTCTTTACATCCGTCAAGGTTTTTGCTGCAAATATCACAAGAGATAAAAATACAATTACCAGCAAAAAATCAAAAATCAAAATAGGATTTATCTTTTTATGTTTTTTTCTTCTTTTTTTCTTCATCTTATCTTCCTTTTACCAGGTCAAAAGAGTAGCCCCCCAGGTAAGTCCTGCACCAAACCCTGCCAAAACTATTTTATCCCCCCTATTTAGCATTCCCTTACGATTCATCTCATTTAACAAAAGAGGAATACTTGCTGCAGAAGTATTTCCCACTTTATCTAAATTCATAGGGAATTTTTCTATCGGTTGCTTAATACGTTTTGCCACCGACTCCAAAATACGGCTGTTTGCCTGATGGAGCACAAAATACTTAATGTCATCTAAGTTTTCTTCTCTTTCCTTTAGAAGTTCCCCTATGCATTCGGGAACTTTCGTTACAGCAAATTTAAAAACATCCTGTCCCCGCATCGAAATATAGGCGGGTAAATTATTTTTTTCATATAAACCTGATAATTGATTCGGATTTGGAGAAATAAGACAATCTCCACCGGCACCGTTTGCACCTTGCATTAATGCCAATATTCCTTGATTGGAAGCCTCCAAAACAGTAGCACCGGCACCATCTCCAAATAATACACAGGTTGTGCGATCCTTCCAATCCACCAAACGAGACAAGGCTTCTGCACCTATTACAATAGCTCTTTTTGCCAGACCTGTAATTATATAAGTATGAGCAGTATGAAGAGCTACCAAATACCCCGAACAAGCAGCACTCACATCAAAAGCTATTCCGCCAATATTTAGTTCCTTTTGTACCAGACAGGCAATATTTGGAAAATTATAGTCTGTAGAGCAGGTAGCCACAATAATCAAATCAATATCACTTGCCTGATATCCGCTATTTTTAAGTGCTTCTCTTGCTGCCTCCACTGCTAAATCACTACAGTGTTCTTCCCTAACCACGTGACGACTACGGATCCCGGTTCTGCTTGCTATCCATTCATCGCTTGTATCTATAAATTTTGCTAAATCATCATTACTTACCTGACATTTAGGCAAATAAGCACCCGTTGCAATGATTCTGGTTGTTTTCATAAATGGCTGTCCTTTCTTTTTAAAAACACATTTTTTATATACCAAATAGTAGTATCTTCCCCTTCTTTAGCAAGCATTTTAAGCAGACCTTTAAGTTGTCTTTGTGTTTTAGGATGAATAAACCATAATTTATCCGTTCCTTTTTTATAATATTCATAAGCAGCCGCATCATGATAATTTTCTCCCATATATACTTTACAGGCACTAATTCTATCTGCAATCATCTCCGCCACATAGCATCTTGGCATTTCTATGCCCTCCAGGATTTTCTCACTTTGAGGATTTTGGCAATAGTCTATCCAATACTCAAAATGATGCTTATTTCTTCCTTTATGATGAAGCCATGCATCAGAACGCCCCTTATCTTCTCTTTCTGCATTATTAGGGCTTCTATCACCCTGATAATATTTTGCTCCTACGCTAAATTCTATCCATGAATATTTAGACAAATCATGACAAATCCCTTGTTTGATTAATCCCATGCGAAAACAATATTTCATCACAGTTAATTTATGTTTTGTAATTGTTTTAAAATGGCTCCATGCCTTCATACCTTACCGTCCTATCAATACTTTAATTGTTCTTGCTTCTACAAAAATTTCTTTTTCTTCCATAGCCACTTCCTCCACAAAAGAATTTGCCCTTTTTGTATCAATTACCAAATGCCACTTCCTTTTATCCGGCAACTTTGGCAATGCCAGACTGTGGTTTTTCCAATGAAAATTATAAGCAATATAAATAAAATCATCTACACTTTTCTTTTGAGACTCCCCTGCATACATGATTCCTAAAAACAGAGGATCCTCTTGCATACCCGACATCCAAGCCTTATCCCCATGCAAGGAAAATTCCGGATAGCCGACCCCTTTTTCATCTTGCCTGCAAAATGCTCCTTTTTTTCGTAAAATGGGATGTGCTTTCCTAAAATCAATAACTTTCTTTACATAGTTATAAAAAGCTTTTCCCTGTTTTTTATTATCCCAATTTACCCATCCTATGGAATTGTCCTGGCAGTAAGCATTATTATTGCCTTTTTGAGAATTTCCACACTCATCTCCTGCATATAAAAGCGGAATTCCCTGAGAAAATGCAAGCATTAAAATAGCATTTTTCATCTGTCTAAAGCGTAAACTTTTTACCGATGTCTTTTTACTCTCGCCCTCTTCTCCACAGTTCCATGTATCATTCTCATCTTTTCCATCTCGATTTTTTTCTAAATTTTCCTCATTATGTTTTTTATTATAGGAAACACAATCATTTAGAGTAAACCCATCCTGATCTGCCAAATAATTAACCTGATAAAAAGAATCTTGCCCTTGATAGGCTTTTTGCAAAAAGCACTCCATACTTTTATAATCACCCTTTAGCAGCCTTCTTGCTTTTTCTAAAAACCCTTGATTATATTCCCCTATATATTCCCCTATATATTCCCCATCCGCCTTATCTGTCACAAGAGAATCTGAAAGATCGGTAAATAAAAGTAGACTCTCACTAAGCCAGGGATTTGAAATCAAGGCTTTTTTAGGAATCTCTTCCCCTAAAACATGAAATCCATCAATTCCATAATTCCTTTTCCAATATAGCAAAACGTCTGTAATCATAAATGTCGGAACATGCTTAGAAAAGTAAAATTCCATAAAAATATACATATTTTTTTTATGAATCTGTCGAATCAAAGACTTTAATTCCGCCCCGGCATCTTCTCCATAGGCATAACTTTGCTTAGGTACAAAATAATTCCCGTCTTTATAACCCCAGTAATTTATAAAATCTTTTTCCTTGTTTTTTTTATAAGCATTTCCCTCTATACCATCTTTTATTATTTCT
>DATCYL010000314.1:0-3037 GCA_036570305.1 Lachnospiraceae bacterium | reverse complement strand
TAACAAATCTCCTATACCATAATATTCCCCATGAGAATAAACAATCGGTCGTGCCTTTGATGAATGAAATTTGTTTTTCTCATCCATATAAGTGCCATTTACATGAACTGCCACTACCTTAGCCATAAAACAGTCATGAGATCCCAATTCTACTTTTTTTACGATTCTACATTCTAAATTTACAGGAGATTCTTTTATCATACTTGCATTCACATGAGAAGCTTCTAGTTTATGTAAATGTAAATGATTAAATTTATCTACATCTCTTCCCGATTTTACACCACAGTAATCTGTAGCAAAAGCAAGAGATTCTGTTGTTAAATTAATTACAAAATCCGGATTTTCCTCCAACATCTTATAGGAATACCTCTCCGGTCTTACCGATATACTAACCATAGGAGGATTGGTACAGATAGTCCCTGCCCAAGCAAGCGTAATAATGTTATCATTTCCTTCTTTATCTCTTACTGTAACCATTACAACAGGAAGAGGATATAGCATATTCCCCCCTTTCCACTCAATCTTCTTTTTTTCTGACTTTTGTTCTATTTTCCCATTCATCATTAATATTCCTTATCAACCCTTTTTCTTTTTCAGTTAAATTTTCTAGCAACTCTTCTTTTTTATCTCTTTTTAATCTTTTTATAATTATTTCTCTTTTTAAAGCTTCTGATTTTGTTTTCAATTCCTCTATATAAATTAATTTTAGAGGTCTTCTTATTCTTGTATATTTTGCGCCTTTTCCTCTTTGATGTATAAAAAACCTTCTTTTTACATCCGTTGTCCATCCTGTATAAAAAGAACCATCGCTACATTCCACCATATAAATATAATTCATTCGTTTTTATTTTACTATCCCTTCTCTAAGGTCTACCCTATCTACCCTTACTTTCTTAAGAATATTTAATATTTCTTTCGTTTGTGAACATGGTTTATTCATATTTCTATCCTATACTAAATATCGGATAGTTGATTAACCACTCACTATCTCCCCCCTCATAAAAAGAAAAGAGAGCGAAAGCTCTCTTTTCTTTATGTAAATAAAAATCCAATTGCACCAAATAAACCGGAGCTTGCCAAAGCCATAATAAGACCGGCAATTAACACACCACACATCACAGCTATAATACTCGACTTAAAATCCATATCCAGTAAACTTGCTGCCAAAGTTCCTGTCCAAGCACCTGTTCCCGGTAATGGAATCCCAACAAAAAGCATCAATGCTATAAATAGACCTTTTCCTGCTTTTTTCTGCATTTTTTTTCCTGCTTTTTCTCCTTTTTCCAAACAAAAAGTAAAAAATTTTCCAATATATTTCTTATCAGATCCCCAAATTAATACTTTTCTGGCAAATAAGTAAATAAATGGTACAGGTAGCATATTTCCTATAATTGCTATAATATATGCCTGCCATAAAGGTATATTCAAAGTTGGAATTTGTGAATACACAATCGACCCCCTTAGTTCTATTAAAGGTACCATAGATATTAAAAATACAATCAATAATTTTTTTAACATAATAAAACTCTATACTTTCTACTTATTTTTTGATTCTTCTACCAAACGAACCGCTTCCTTAGATGGGTTTGACATTACTGCAGCTGCTATTACTTTTATTGTAACATCCTCTTTTGCTGCATCTACTGCCGCTTTTATAGCTGATACATCTCCACTTAAAAATACAGTTACATGTCCACCGTATTTTACATCCCAAGTCTGCATTTGAACATCTGCTGTCTTTAACATTTTATCAACAATATATACAGCATTGCTACTTCCTACTACTTCAACAAGCCCGAAAGCCCCATAAGCCATACTTCTTTCCTCCACTTATTTATTTGCAGTCATATAAAAAATAGATTCTGCATCTTCCATCGGTGATGCAATAACGGTATGAGATATTACCTTTCCATAACGGCCTGCTTCTATAATAGCCATATCTATTGCTGCTTTTACATCTGAAATACTTCCTCTTATTTTTAAACAAGCTCCCGCTGCTAAACGATTTCTCTCAACATTTTGAACCCTAATATCTGCAGTTTTTGCAGCCATATCCAATGCCATATAAGCAGCAACTAAATTGTCTGTTTCTAAAATTCCTACTGCCATATTTTTATATTGATTTTTATTATCCATAGTCACCAACCTTTCTTCTAGGATATTATAAGCTAATCAATGAATTTTAGGCAAGCTTATAATAAAAAAACTCATCACTAAGATGAGTTTTCTTGATGAGACATCGGGGATTCGAACCCCGGACAACTTGATTAAAAGTCAAGTGCTCTACCGACTGAGCTAATATCCCATAATCTTTCTCTAAAGAAAGATAGTGCCTTGTTCCGGAATCGAACCAGAGACACGAGGATTTTCAGTCCTCTGCTCTACCAACTGAGCTAACAAGGCATTTAGTGCTAATGCACCTAAGTAGCGGGGACAGGATTTGAACCTATGACCTTCGGGTTATGAGCCCGACGAGCTTCCAGACTGCTCCACCCCGCGTTAATATATGATGGATGGAGGTGGATTCGAACCACCGAAGCAATTTGCAGCAGATTTACAGTCTGTCCCCTTTGGCCACTCGGGAATCCATCCATATTTAATTGAGTATCTTTCGATACAAAGCCGATGATCGGACTCGAACCGATAACCTGCTGATTACAAATCAGCTGCTCTGCCAATTGAGCCACATCGGCACATTCGTTTGCATTTTCATAAGTAAAATGGGACCTACAGGGCTCGAACCTGTGACCCTCTGCTTGTAAGGCAGATGCTCTCCCAGCTGAGCTAAGATCCCACAATAAAAAACAAACGAACGACCCAGATCGGACTCGAACCGACGACCTTCGCCGTGACAGGGCGACGCTCTAACCAACTGAGCCACTGGGCCTTATGAAGGTTATACCTTCAAAACTGCATATACTCTAAACATCTCTTTTCTCTGGTCAAACCCTCGACCGATTAGTAACAGTCAGCTACATACATTACTGTACTTCCACCTCTGCCCTATCTACCAGATCGTCTTTCTGGGGTCTTACTT
>DATCYL010000313.1:0-4171 GCA_036570305.1 Lachnospiraceae bacterium | reverse complement strand
ACTACTCTTGTCGGTAATTAAATTCACAAAAGTAGTATCAGAATAAATTAAACTCTTTTTATCTATAAATCCATACTTTCCCTTAAGTATTTTATAAACCTACTTCCTTAGGGTTTAAGGTAACGCTCCCATCCTCTTTTACAAAACATGGAATCCCTGCAAAACCATATTTTTTTGCGGCATCAAAAACAGGACTATTATCCCTAACACGCAAAAACTCTTTTAAAAAGACAATATGCTCTCCCACATCAATTACCTCAAAATTCTCATTTTCCTGCAAAGCTTTCTCTATCCTCATACAATCCGGACAGGTTTTCATTACAAAGGCTGTAATCATAGCAAGCCCCCTCCTTTCATTTTTAGCTTACTCATTGGTTAAGGCAGTAACTATTTCATCAAATCCCATAAAATGAGATGCCTTAACTAAAATAGAATCCTCTTTCTTTAAGAGTCCTTCCATCTGGCTCAAAAGTTCTTTTTTATTTTTAAAGTAATAGACTTGCTGACTTTCTTTTACCGCTTTTATGCCTTGATACATGTGCTCTGCCAAATCTCCAACCAATAAAATCAAATCAATATCGCATTCTCCTGCATAGTTTCCAACTTCATAGTGTAACTGCTTGGTGTTCTCTCCAAGTTCTCCCATATCTCCCAAAATGGCAACTTTTCGCCCCGGAGTGTTTGCCAATACATCCAAACCGGCACGCATAGATACAGGATTGGCATTATAGCAATCATCCAGAACAACCCTATCCTTAGCTTGGATAATATGATTTCTTCCACCTAAAGCCTGACAAGAAGCAATACCCTTTTTAATCTCCTCCACACTTAGCCCTAGACATCTTCCTACCGCAGTCGCTGCAAGCATATTATAAATCATATGCTCACCGGGTATCATGGTATGTGCTAAAAAGCTTCCATCTTTTGTGCAAATTTCGCACTCCATTCCCTTAAGACCACCAAAGACTACATTTTTTGCATAGTAGTCAAAATTCTCTTTGTAACCAAAAAATATAGGTGCCATTCCCTTTACTTCATCTACTTGAACCAGTTTATCATCTTCTCCGTTTAGGATTACTCTTCCAGTCTCTTTTAAATAGGCAAAGGATTCTGTTTTTGCTCTAAAAACTCCGTCTCTATCCTTTAGATTATCCAAATGACACATTCCTATATTTGTAATCACCATAATATCCGGCTTTGCAATCTCTGCCAACCGGCTCATCTCTCCAAAATCACTGATACCCATTTCCAGAACTGCCACTTCATGTTGGTCTCTAATTCTAAAAATCGTCAAAGGTAAACCTAACTCATTATTAAAATTACCCAAGGTCTTTAAAACACAATATTTTTCTTCCAATACCGATGCTATCATTTCCTTGGTACTTGTTTTACCCACACTTCCGCTAACACCTATCACCGGAATAGATAACTGTTGTAAATAAAACTTTGCGATATCTTTTAAGGCTTGCAAAGTAGACTCTACCAGGATATAAGGATAATCTGCCTGTTCCAACATTTTTTCACTCAGAGTGCAAATACCACCCTTTTGAATGACACTATCTATATAATCATGACCGTCTGCCCGTTCACCGACAATAGGAGCAAAAAGAGCTCCCGCTTCAACAACCCTGCTGTCCGTTGTGATACTTGTGATTGTCCTTTTTAAGTCTTCCTCTTTTCCATAATAAATACCCGCACAAGCCTTGGCGATATTTTCTAATGTCATATTTTTCATAAAATCCTCTTTTCTATGCATTTACACCGCAGTACTTTTTATATTTTCTACAGATATTTTTTCAAAGATACTTCAATCAACTTCTCACACAAGTCCTCAAAAGACATACCTAAAGCTGCCGCCTCCTGAGGCAAAAGACTGGTCGGTGTCATCCCCGGTAGAGTATTTGCTTCCAAACAAAACATTTGTCCATTTTCTCTCATTAAAAAGTCTAGACGCGCATATCCTTTCAAACAAAGAGCTTCAAACCCCATCTCGGCATAGTTTTGCATCTTTTTCCTCTCTTCTTCTGTCAACTGTGCCGGACAAGTTTCAATGGTACTTCCCGCTTCATATTTATTTTTATAATCATAAAATCCCCGAATAGGTGCAATTTCAATAATAGGATAAGCCTTCCCTTCCACTACGCCGACAGAAAACTCTCTTCCTTTAATATATTCCTCTACCACCAACTGATTCTCATAAAGGAAAGCATTATTTATAGCCTCTTTGTAGGATTTATCATCATTTACAATAAAAACACCCACACTCGAGCCACCACAACAAGGCTTTACAACCACAGGATAATCTAAATTATTTTCTTTCGGATAAGCAGTTTGCTCACCCTTTATAAGGGTAAAACCACCCGGAACCGGTACATTCCCGGCAGCAAGAATCTTTTTAGATAGGGCTTTGTCCATGGCCATAGCACTTCCCAGATAGTCTGCCCCCGTATAAGGAATCCGGTATAAATCGAATGTCGCCTGAACTTTTCCGTTTTCCCCGTCTTCCCCGTGCAAAGCCAAAAATGTAATGTCCGCCAGTTTACATATAGAAAGTACATTAGGACCAAAAAACTCTCTTTTTTCCTTCTGAAATTCCTCAAAAGGCTTTGTGTTTTTTTCCATTTCCTCTTTATCAGCTTCCAAGTCATATATTTCCTGAAACAAATCCTCTTCTTTAAAAATCTCTTTTCCAAAATAAACATCAAGAAGTATCGCCTTATGACCTCTTTTTCTTAAGGCTGCACACACCTGACTACCTGATACGATAGAAACCGATCTTTCTGTACTGATTCCACCCGCCAACACTACAATATTCATCTATTTAAGCTCCTTTTTATCGCCCATAAATAGGCTGTTTTCGCATTTTCTACTAAATATTAATAGTAATCACTCACCCTCGTTTTGTCAATGCGGCAGTCGCAATTAAAGAAAGTCCTGATAAAATCCCTAAAGAAAAGTAGACAAAAAACAAGGAAGTATCCGCTGTCTTTACACTCTCTGTCACTTTCTTTTGGCTAATTGGTCTTTCTTTAGTCTCTGTTTTTTTAGTAATGGTTGTCTTAGTTTTCTTTTTAATGCGAATCCAATCTTCGTCTTTCATCTTTTCATTTTCTTCAAGTTCTACAAATCCGCCATCTCTTAGGTACTTTCCTCTTACAAACACTTCATTTTTTAGTTCTACTTCTGCTTCCACCTCCGCTTTAATTTCTCCCACATAATGAAGTTCTACCACATCCTGGGGATTTAAGTGATCCAAGGTAAATCCGCTCTCATCACTTTTTACTATAGAAATAGTATCCTTTTTCTTAGAAATCACTTGTCCTTGCGAAGCCTCCTGCAAGGTCAACTTTCCATTCTCTATATAGTCCTTGCTCTCTTTTGCCATAACTTCTTTAACATCCACATCTTTTAAGGGAAGCGCCCCTGTATTGGCAATGAGAATCTTATAATCTACTTTTTCTCCCCCTTCATACAAGCCTGCCTCTTTTTTCCCTTGATATCGATAATCTACCAAATCCACACCTGTTGTTTTATTGGTTAATTTAGAAATAGATACTTCTGCATAACGAATATGCAGTTTATCGGAATCTTTATCATCCTCATCTTCTTCCACGTCTCTTTCCTCCTCACCCACATGATAAGTGGCTTTTACCGCTACATCATTGTTTAGGTTATCTTCTGTTTTAAACTTATCCTGACTCTCCATTTGTCCCAGAAAATGCACATCAAAAGAATCCCCCGGTTCCAGCCTATCAAGGATACAGGTATCTTCCCCTACACCTAAAACCTTAATTTTCTTTCCTTTTTGTGTTTCTAATTCCTGCTCAAAACTTAGGGCAAACTTTCCTCCTTTAAAATATGCTTTTAACCTATCCTCCGGACTATCCTCTAAACTTATATTTTCCAATAGGGTATTTCCGGTATTCGTTACGGTAATTGTAAAATCCACTTCTTCATTAGGAAAATAAATCGCCGGTATTTTTTCATCTATATATCTTCCGTCTCGCAATTTCGTCCCTCTTGTTTTATTTGCTAACTTTGCCACTGCCACTTTTGCAACCGCAGGATAAGAAGCCCTTACCTCGGCCACTACCGGCGTTTTTGTATGGTAAACAATTTGAGAAAACGTGACATCTTGATAATTGGAAGAAGAAGACTTATAACTGTAACT
>DATCYL010000312.1:0-22600 GCA_036570305.1 Lachnospiraceae bacterium | reverse complement strand
TTACCCACATGATTTTTGCAGCATCCATAGCAGAACCACCACCAAGTGCAATAATAACGTCAGGATTGAAGTCATTCATAGCTTTTGTTCCTTCTTTTGCACATCCTAAGGTTGGATCGGGGGCAACACTGTAGAAGCAGGTATGTTGAATGCCCATAGCATCTAATTTTTCTTCAATCGGTTTTGTGTAGCCGTTTGTGTAGAGGAAAGTATCAGTTACGATAAATGCTTTTTTCTTGTGCATTACAGTACCAAGTTCATCTAATGCTACCGGCATACATCCCTTTTTAAAATAAACCTTTTCAGGTGTTCTAAACCAAAGCATATTTTCTCTCCTCTCAGCGACTGTTTTAATATTGAGCAAATGTTTTACGCCCACATTTTCGGAAACAGAGTTTCCACCCCAAGAACCACATCCTAAGGTAAGAGATGGCGCAAGATTAAAGTTGTATAAGTCACCGATACCACCATGAGAAGATGGAGTATTTACCAAAATACGGCAGGTTTTCATAGCTGCTGCGTGTTTTGCCATTTTTTCTTTTTCGAAAGTATTTACATAGAGAGAAGCAGTATGACCATATCCGCCGTCAGCAACCAATTTTTCAGCTTTTTGAATAGCCTCATCAAAAGTTTTTGCTTTGTACATAGCAAGTACAGGAGATAATTTTTCATGGGCAAATTCTTCTTCAAGTTCTACGGATTCAACTTCTCCGATTAAAATTTTTGTTTCTTGAGGTACTTTAACACCTGCAAGTTCTGCTATGGTAAATGCAGACTGACCTACAATTTTAGCGTTTAGAGCACCGTTGATGATGATTGTTTTTCTTACCTTTTCAATTTCGGCTTTCTTTAAGAAATAGCATCCTCTATCGGCAAATTCTTTTTTTACCTGATCATAAATACCTTCCAAAACAGTAACAGACTGTTCGGATGCACAAATCATACCATTATCAAAAGTTTTTGAATGGATAATAGAGTTTACAGCCATCTTTACATCTGCCGTGTCATCTATAATAACAGGAGTATTTCCGGCACCTACACCAAGAGCCGGCTTTCCGGAAGAATAAGCGGCCTTTACCATTCCTGGACCACCGGTAGCCAGGATAATATCAGCTTCTCTCATTACATTGTTGGTAAGCTCTAAAGAAGGAACATCAATCCATCCTATAATGCCTTCGGGTGCACCGGCAGCAACTGCAGCTTCTAATACAAGTTTTGCAGCGGCAATAGTACATCCCTTTGCTCTTGGATGAGGACTGATAATGATGGCATTTCTTGTCTTTAAAGCAAGTAATGTTTTAAAAATTGCTGTAGAAGTCGGGTTAGTTGTAGGAATAACTGCAGCAATCAAACCGATAGGTTCAGCAATTTTTTTTGTTCCATAAGCGGTATCTTCTTCAATCACACCACAGGTTTTTGTGGATTTATATGCATTGTAAATATATTCGGCAGCGTAGTGGTTTTTGATCACTTTATCTTCTACGATACCCATTCCTGTTTCCTCAACAGCCATTTTAGCTAGGGGAATACGATTATGGTTGGCAGCCATAGCGGCAGCTCTAAAAATAGTATCAACTTGTTCCTGTGTATAAGTGGCAAATACTTTTTGAGCCTCTTTCATAGCTTCCATTTTTAATGCTAAGCTTTCCGGGCTGTCAATAATAGCCGGTATTTTTGTCTCTTTGTTAGGCATAAATGATCCTCCTGTTTTATGTGATATTTATTTAACAATGATGATTATATCTATTTGTTAAATAAATGTCAAGGATAAAATAAAAAAATATTCTAGGAGAGATTGAAAAATATGGATAAAATAAGAAAATTGGGATAAGGAAAGAATGAAAAATGAGATGAAAATAAGATAAATATGTTAAAAATATATCAATAAATAAGCGAAATGATATTCCTATAATTAGAAATTACTAAAAATAAAAAAATACTAAAAAGAAAAGTAGACATAGTAACGAAAAATAAAGGAAAAAAATTTAATAAAGTCTTCACAAGTGGAATGAATTTTGGTAATATAACTAATATTAGATTAAACATACTAAAGTTAGCTATAAAATGAGGTGAGATATGAACTATACGATTGCTCATGAAGCAAAAGAAAGATTGCGTTTACACTTAAAACAGAGGAAGATGACTTTTCATCAGGCAGATATTTTACAGTATTATATGCAGCAAATAGAAGGAGTAACCGGTGTAGTAGTACATGAATTAACTTCCAGTCTTATTGTTCATTATAAGGGAGAAAGAAAAAGAATTTTAAGAGCTTTAGAAGAGTTTTCTTATGAAAGAGTAGAATGTCCAAAAGAAGTTTTAGAAAATTCAAGGCGTCAGGAAGAAGCTATAAAAAGAGAAAAGCAGGTAGAAAAAGTTTTATTTGGAATTGCAAAAGCAGTTTTAATGCCTAAAAAAGTGCCAAAATCAGCAGTGAAGTTTGCCGGGAAGGTGATAAAAAATCTGGTGTAAAATATAGATTATTATAAAAGACCTATTTTGTAACAGGACCTTATCTTTAAAAGATTTTAAAGGTAGGCATAAAACAAAATAGGTCTTTTTAATATTGCTAAGATAAGAAAAAACTTAACCTTTATTTTGCACGTTTTCTCATTTTAGGGTCTAAAATTTTCTTCCTGATGCGAAGACTTACAGGGGTAACCTCCAAAAGCTCATCGGTATCAATAAATTCTAAAGCTTCTTCTAAACTTAAAACTTTAGGGGTAACAAGCTTTAAGGCTTCATCAGCAGAGGAGGAACGGGTATTGGTAAGATGTTTGGTTTTGCAAACATTCAGCTCAATGTCTTCCGCTTTTCCGTTTTGTCCAATAACCATACCACCATAAACTTTTTCACCCGGCCCTATAAAAAGAGTTCCCCTATCCTGAGCAGAGAAAAGACCGTAGGCGACAGACTCTCCGGTTTCAAATGCAATTAAGGAGCCTTGTTTTCTATAGGCGATATCCCCTTTGTAAGGTGCGTATTCGTCAAAGATGGTATTCATAATTCCGGTTCCTTTGGTAGCGGTTAGAAATTCGCCTCTAAAACCGATAAGTCCGCGGGAGGGAATGGTAAATTCTAAACGTGAGCGACCATCGGCAGTAAGACTCATACCCAAAAGTTCTCCTTTTCGTTCACTAAGCCTTTGGATAATGGTACCTGAAAATTCTTCAGGAACATCGACATAACACATTTCAATAGGTTCCAATTTTCTTCCTCGTTCATCTTCGTGGTAGATAACTTCCGCCTTGCTAACGGCAAACTCAAAGCCTTCACGGCGCATGTTTTCTATTAAGACAGACAAGTGAAGTTCTCCACGTCCGCTTACCTTAAAACATTCAGTTGTGTCGGTATCTTCAACACGAAGACTGACGTCTGTGTTTAATTCTCTAAAAAGTCTCTCTCGTAAATGTCGGGAAGTGACAAATTTTCCATCTCTTCCGGCAAGAGGGCTGTCATTGACCATAAAGTTCATAGAAAGTGTCGGTTCTGAAATTTTTTGAAAAGGAATCGGTTGAGGGTTGGATGGGTCACATAGAGTATCTCCTATATGAATATCCGCAATTCCGGAAATAGCCACAATAGCTCCGATTTCTGCCTTTTGTACTTCTTTTTTATTTAAACCCTCAAATTCGTAGAGCTTACTGATTTTTACTTTCTTTTTCTTATCAGGATCATGTTCATTTACCAGCATAACCTCCTGATTAACAGCCAAAGAGCCGTTGTCTACCTTACCTACACCGATACGACCGACATATTCATTATAATCAATGGTGCTGATAAGAATCTGTGTGCCTGCATCAGGGTCTCCTTCGGGAGCCGGAATGTAGTTTAAGATGGTCTCAAATAAAGGCTCCATATTTTCGGGAGCATCATTTAGATCTAAAACGGCATGTCCGGCTTTAGCGGAAGCATATAAAAAAGGACAGTCCAGCTGATCATCAGAAGCGTCTAAATCCATTAAAAGTTCTAAAACTTCATCAATGACTTCGTTGGGACGTGCTTCCGGTCTGTCAATTTTATTGATACAAACGATGACGTGTAAATCAAGTTCCAAGGCTTTTTTTAGAACAAAACGAGTCTGGGGCATGGCACCCTCAAAAGCGTCTACTACTAAAATTACGCCGTTTACCATTTTTAGGACACGTTCTACTTCTCCACCGAAATCAGCATGGCCGGGGGTATCAATAATGTTAATTTTTGTATCCTTATAAAAAACGGCAGTATTTTTCGAAAGAATGGTAATACCGCGTTCTCTTTCAATATCATTGGAGTCCATGACACGCTCCTGGACTTCCTGGTGTGCGGCGAAAGTTCCGCTTTGTTTTAGTAATTCATCTACCAAAGTTGTTTTCCCATGGTCAACGTGGGCAATGATAGCAATGTTTCTAACATCATTTCTTTTTGTTTTCATTAAAAAATCCTTTCATATTAAATGCTATGTACTAACTTTTCAATTATAGCACTGATTTTAGCTATTGCAAGAAAAATAGAAGAGAAATCTCAGAAATAGGACAGAGCAAAGGTATGGACTTATTATTATAAGGAAAAATAACAATTTTAAAAATGTAACTATATCACAGAAAAAGTCAGCTGTATTTGATATGATAAAAATAAAAAATTATCGGGGAGAATATCATGAAAAAATTATTATTGACAATTTTAAGTAGCATCATTTTTGTGAGTGCTTGCCAACCAATGGGAAAAGAAGAGGCAAAGGAGTCTGTGTCTACGGGAGAAGTAAAAGAAGAAAGTATGAAAGAGGAAGAAGATGATATGCAAGTAGGCAATTTTTCTACTATAAGTATGCAAGAGGCAAAAAAGCTGATGCAGACAGAAGAAAACTATATCATTTTGGATGTAAGAACCAAGGAGGAGTATGAAAGCGGACATATTCCGGGTGCCATAAATCTCCCAAATGAAGAAATAGCAGAGGCGGAGATTAGCCTTTTAAAAGATAAGGAAGACTTGATTTTAGTTTATTGCAGAAGTGGTAATCGAAGCCGTCAGGCAGCAGAAAAATTGGCGAATTTAGGATACAGTAATGTGAAAGATTTTGGTGGAATCAACTCTTGGGATGGAGAGATTGTAAAATAAGTCAGATTAAGAAAATAAATAGAGCATTTTTTGCAATGGAATAGGCGATTTTTGCGGTTTTTTATGCAGAATAACTTTTGTATTATAAAAATCATAAGCAAATAAATGAAAAAAGACAAGCTGGCAGCCTGTGTCATTGACAAGTGTAAATAAGAATGGTATATTCAAGACATAACAAAAAGGATAGAGGTTGCGTAAGCTAAAGAGTAAACGATGGGATGTGGCAGACACAGAAGAAAGTCGCTGAAAGGGAGCTACGCCGAAAGGTATCAGACTGCACTGATATTCTTGGGCATACATCAAAGAGGTGTATGACTGTCATCGTAAGATGGGGAGCTATCTAAAGAATGAAAGACAGAGATTCTTTAGAGAGTGCAACCGAAAGGTTGCCTTTTTCGTTATAGATAGATTATTTTAGTACATTGAGGGTTAAAGGAGGACTATTATGGCTATATTTACCGGAGCGGGTGTAGCAATTATCACACCGATGAAAGAAAATCATGAGGTGAATTTTGAAAAGCTGGGAGAAATTTTGGAGGATCAGATTGCAGGAGGAACCGATGCTATTATTATTTGCGGTACTACCGGAGAGAGCGCAACCTTAAGCTATGAGGAGCATTTGGAAGTTATCAAATATGCGGTTGATAAGGTTAATAAAAGAATTCCTGTAGTGGCAGGAACCGGCTCTAATGATACACAGGCAGCAATTTATATGTCCAAAGAAGCTGAGAAATTCGGTGTGGATGGGCTTTTGGTAGTGACTCCTTATTATAATAAAGCGACCCAGAAAGGTTTGATTGCTCATTTTAGTGCAATTGCTAAGTCTGTTTCGATACCTATGATTTTGTACAATGTGCCTTCTAGAACAGGATGCAATATTTTGCCGGAGACAGCTGTATATCTGGCAAAAAATGTAAAAAACATTGTGGGAATTAAAGAAGCCAGTGGAAATATTTCTCAGGTAGCAAAACTAATGTCTTTGGCTGATGGTTGTATTGATTTGTATTCGGGAAATGATGACCAGATTGTTCCTATTCTTTCTTTGGGAGGAATTGGAGTGATTTCTGTACTATCTAATGTAGCACCGAAAGAAACACACGATATTTGTGAAAAGTATATGAGTGGAGATATTGCGGGAAGTATGGAACTTCAATTAAAGGCAGTTCCTCTTGTGGACGCACTTTTTTGTGAGGTGAATCCGATTCCTGTAAAGGCAGGGCTTAATTTGCAGGGGAAAAATGTAGGAAGTCCGAGACTTCCATTGACAGAAATGGAAGAAGCTCATAAGGAAATTTTAGCAGATGCAATGAGAGCTTTTGGGGTTTTATAGAGGAGAATGAATCGTATGGTAAAAGTAATAATGCATGGTTGTAACGGCCATATGGGACAGGTCATCAGTCAACTTGCAAAAGAAATGGAGAGTCTGGAAATTGTTGCAGGAATTGATTTGGTAGATAACAAAGAAAATGGATACCCTGTATTTACAGATATAAAAGAGTGTAGCATAAAGGCAGATGTAATCATTGATTTTGCGTCTGCAAAAGCTGTGGATGGGCTGTTAGATTATGTAGAGGATACAAAAATCCCACTGGTGCTTTGTACAACAGGATTATCTGAAAAACAACTGGCTAGATTAGAGGAAGTAAGCAAAGATGTCGCTGTTTTAAAATCGGCAAATATGTCTTTGGGAATCAATGCACTTTTGCACCTTTTAAAGGAAGCGGCGAAAACTTTAGTTCCTTCAGGTTTTGATGTGGAGGTAGTAGAAAAACACCATCGTTTAAAAGTAGATGCACCTAGCGGGACTGCTCTGGCTTTGGCTGACAGTGTTAATGAGGGGCTAAAAGAAAACTATGCCTATAATTTTGACAGAAGTAAGGAGAGAAAGGCCAGAGAGGACAAAGAAATCGGTATTGTTGCGGTAAGAGGCGGTAATATTGTAGGAGAGCATGAAGTTATTTTTGCAGGGCTGGATGAGGTGATTACTTTTAAACATACAGCGTATTCTAAGTCTATTTTTGCTAAGGGAGCGCTAGAGGCGGCTCTTTATTTAAAAGGAAAAGAAGCAGGATACTATACTATGGCAGATGTCATTGAAAATAAGTAGAAGTATAAGGAGTAAGGGATAACACTGCTCCTTATCTTTATATATAGCTAAGGAAAGGTTGAGGGAGAGGAGTAATGAAGTTTCGACCATGTATTGATGTGCATAACGGAAAGGTAAAGCAGATTGTAGGGGGGAGCCTGCAAGATAAGGGCGATAAGGCGGTAGAAAATTTTGTTTCCTTAAAGGGCGGAGATTTCTATGGAAGTTTATATAAAGAAAAAGGTTTGAGGGGAGGTCATGTGGTTTTATTAAATGGAGAAAATTCCCCCTACTATGAGGTAACAAAGAAGGAAGGGATAAAAGCTTTGCGTGCTTTCTATGAGGGTTTACAGATAGGAGGGGGAATCAGGGCTAAGAATGCCGGAGATTTTTTAGATGCAGGAGCCAGTCATGTGATTGTAACTTCTTATGTTTTTAAAAACGGGGAGATTTCCTTTGAGAATTTAAAAAAGATACAAAGGCAGGTAGGGAAAAAACACCTGGTTTTAGACTTAAGCTGTAGAAAAAAGGAAGACAGTTACTATATTGTTACGGACAGGTGGCAAAAGTTTACAAATGTAAAAGTGGATGAAAAAAACATAGCTTTGTTTTCCTCTTACTGTGATGAACTTTTGATTCATGGGGTAGATGTGGAGGGTAAAACATCGGGTATAGAAGAAGGTTTGGTGAAAATTTTAACAGCAGCGCAGGAAATACCTATGACTTATGCAGGAGGCGTTTCAAATTTTACTGATTTAGAGAAGTTAAAAAGTCTGGGAAAAAATAATTTGGATGTGACTATAGGAAGTGCCTTGGATTTGTTTGGCGGTAAAATGTCCTTTGAGGAAGTGATTAGATTTTGTAAAGAATAGTAGATTTTTTTTGAAGTTTATTTTTTGAAAGCTTTGTAAAAGGAAACTCACAAATTCTGGAAAATAAGAAAGGCTTTTGGAAAACGAAAATTATTTGTTTTCCAAGAGCCTTTTTCTTGTATTTAGTTCATATTTTTCATTCCCATGACAATCTGTTCGGGAGTGATGGGGATTTCTCTGTGCCAGATGCCGGTCGCTCGATAAATAGCATGAGCTATAGCAGGAGCCGGTGTATTGATTACGATTTCTCCAATAGACTTTGCTCCAAAAGGACCGCTTGGTTCCCAACTACTTTCAAATTCTACCTGTAAGCTTCCCATATCCATTCGGGTAGGAAGCTTATATTGCATAAAGGAAGACTCTTTGATAGCTCCACGGCTATTATAGGTAATATTTTCCGTCAATGTGTGACCAATAGCCTGCACAAGCCCGCCTTCTGTCTGGATGCGGGCTAAAGCGGGATTAATGGGAGTGCCGCAGTCTACCACTGCTTTTGTATTAAGTACCTTTACCTCTCCGGTAAGTTTATCCAGTTCGATTTCTACCATACCTACCATAAAAGGTGGTGGGGAAACTTTAGAGGAATGAGTAGCAGTAGCTTCCGCAGAAATCGTGTTTCCAAGTTGAGCTTTATAAGCTATATCAGATAAAGAGACGGTTTCGCCGGTAGAGATGTTGCGAATATGTCCTTTTTCAAATTGAAGATCCTCTAAATTGGCACCGGTCATTTCTTCCACAATACGGTACATATTTTCTTTAAGTTGGGTGCAGGCTTTTTCGACAGCCTTACCGGTCACATAAGTTGTGGAAGAGGCATAAGAGCCCGAGTCATAGGGAGATATATCTGTATCCGCACTAAAGACAGCTACATCATCGAGGTCACAATCCATAAATTCTGCAACCATCTGAGCCAAAATAGTATCGCATCCGGTTCCCATATCCGCTGCACCGATTAAGAGATTATAAGTTCCATCATCGCTTAGGCGGACTGTAGCAGAACCTACGTCGACACCGGAAATACCGGAGCCTTGCATTGCCATAGCTACTCCGGCACTGCGTACCTTTCCGTTTCCCATATCACGGACAGGGTACTTTGTTTCCCAGTCAAAGATTTGGCGACAGCGTTCCATGCATCTGTCGAGGGCACAAGCCTTGGCGGTTTCTCCGTAATAGGCATCCATAACCATCCCCTCTTTAACCATATTCAAATCCCTAAGGTGAGTGGGATCCATGCCGATTTTTTCGGCTAATTCATTGACAGCAGATTCTACAGCAAAGATACCTTGTGTAGCACCATATCCACGATAAGCACCTGCCGCTTGCATATTTGTATAGACAACATCAAAACAAAAACGATAAGCTTCTAAAGAGCCGCTATAAATGGGAATGGATTTATGTCCGGAAAGCCCGACTGTGGTTGGGCCATGCTCTCCATAAGCACCTGAGTTTGAAAGGGTATACAAATCCAGTGCCCGGATTTTCCCATCCTTGTTTGCCCCAAGGCGGACGTGGATTTCCATCTCATGGCGAGGGGATCCGGCAATTAAAGACTCCTTGCGACTATAAAGGATCATAGCGGGGCGTCCGGTCTTTAGTGTTACAAAGGCAGGATATATTTCAGAAACAGCAGTCTGTTTTGCACCGAAACCTCCACCTATACGGGGTTTTTCTACACGGATTTTACTCTTGGGGATGCCAAGTGCATTGGAGAGAATACGGCGTGCATGAAAGACAATCTGTGTAGAAGAAATCACATGAAGGCGTCCATAGCGGTCGATTTCGGTATAGGTGCGAAAAGTCTCCATCATTGCCTGATTATATGCCTTTGTGTGATAGACATGATCAATGACGATGTCGCAATCATTTATGATTTTGTCTACATCGCCATGTCCGTCTTTAGCACTTGCAACTAAATTGCGTTTTGAATCACCGCCTACTTGACAGGGAGGATACCAGTCGTCCTCCGGGTGAACCAAAACAGGATTATCTTTTGCTGTATGGTAATCAAGGACTGCTTCTAATACCTGATAGGAAACTTTTATCATTTTTAAGGCCCTGTTTGCAGCAGCTTCATCTTCCGCAGCAATAATAGCGACGACATCTCCCACAAAACGTACATGTCGGTCGATAATCAAACGGTCATAGGGGGATGGTTCGGGGTAAGTTTGTCCGGCAATGGCAAAACGCTTTTTGGGAACATCTTCCCAAGTATAAATGTCTACAATACCCGCTATTTTTTTTGCAGAGGCAGTGTTGATTTCCTCTACGATAGCATTGGCGTAGGGGCTTCGAAGTAATTTCACAACTAAGGCATTTTTACCTACAAGGTCTTCTGTAAAAACAGGTTTTCCAAGGAGTAACTGCATGGAATCTTTTTTTCGTACAGATTTATTAATTGATGTATAATCTTGTTTATTCATGTGCCTCCTCCTTTTTTTGCTTGTAAGACAGATAAGAGCGGATGCCCCTAAGCTGTCCTTCGTAGCCGGAACAACGACAGAGATTACCGACTAAAAAGGCCTTGATTTCTTCATCACTTGGGTTAGGATTTTCTCTTAATAAGGCGATGGTATTCATGACAAAGCCGGGATTGCAAAACCCACACTGCTCGGCACCCTGATCGGCAATAAAACCGACAAATTCCTCGGCCTCTGCTTGTAATCCTTCCAGGGTTTGAATGTGATGACCGGATGCACGGGCTGCAAGTATAGAACATGACAAGATGGGCATTCCGTCCATTAAAACGGTACAAAGACCGCAATTGGAAGTTTCACAGCCTCGTTTAACACTAAAACAGTTATGCGAGCGAACAAAATCAATCAGAAGCAAATCGGCATTAATCTCCTCAGTGACTTTTTTACCGTTTAAAGTAAGACTTATCTCCATTATAAAACTCCTTTCAGTTCTAAAAGACAACGGGAAGTTAAAACTTTGGCAAGATGTTTACGATATTCCTTACTCCCACGCATATTTGTTCCGGTAATGATGTTTTGTGCCACATAGTCCCCAAAAGAGTCGGCACTTTCAGGAGAAATTCCGCCGGATAATAATTGTTTTTTATCTTCAATGACAAGGGCTCGTCCGGGGCGGGCGCCTATGACCGCTTGATATTTTTTGCCGATAGAGGATACCGCACAGGTTAAAACAGGAAAATCAGTTCGTGTATTGCGAACGGCTTGATAGGCAATATATACGGGCGTTTTCATTACAGTAATACTAAGGAGCAAGTCATTGTCATAGGACATAGTCGTAAAATCTTTTAGAGGGATGCTTCCTCCTTTATACAAATTGACATAAGTATCCATTCCTAAAAAGACAGTTAAGACATCTGAAAAACCGTAACGCCCCCAAATGCTTCCTCCTATGGTTGCCAGGTTTCTAAATTGTACACCGACAATATCAGAGAGTGCCTTTTTTATGGAACCATTGCAGAAGGCATTTAAGCTTTCATGGCATTCTAATTGACGAAGAGAAGTCATAGCACCTATAGTAAAACTCTTTTCGTTTTCTTCGATTGTGTCTAAATGCAAGTCACATAAGTCAATGGCATTTTGCAGACTTCCGGTCTGCATTTTTAACCAAAGCATACCACCGATAATTTTGTTTGTTTTTTTCTGGTTTAAGTTGTAAGCTTCTTCCAAACTCTGAGCTCGGATATAATTTTTTATTGTTTTCAAAATTCCCCTCCCATTTCCCCAAACTGTCTAAAAGATAGAGACTTAAGTCCTAAAAATCTAATAGTAGCGGAAAACGATATTTTCATAGAATCCTTGATATTATAGCATTTGTGCTTGCACTTGCATAGGCATACTGCTATAATACCGTTGTTGTTTTAAAAATATAACGATAAAGGAGAGGGGATAAAAGATGAAAATGAAATATTTATCTATCCTGGCATTAAGTTTGGCATTGACCTTTAGTGCGTGTGGAGAAAGTAAAAAAGAAGAAAAGGCGGTAACGGAGCAAAGTACAGAGAAAGCGGAAGAAAAAGCAAAGGAAGCTGTAGAAAAAGAAGCAAAAAGCAGTTATCCTATTACTGTGACCGACCAAATCGGAAGAGAAGTTACCATTGAGCAGGAAGCAAAAAAGATTGTAAGCGGATATTATATTTCTACCAGTACCCTGATTGGACTTGATTTAGAAGACAGGTTAGTGGGTGTGGAGGCAAAGGCTGCGGAGCGCGAAATATATGAAAAAAGTGCACCGGATCTTTTGGCTATGCCCCAGGTAGGAAGTTTAAAAGCATTTGATTTGGAGGCATGCATTGCCTTAAAACCGGATCTTGTTATTCTGGCTGCAAAGCAAAAGGATTCCATCAAGGCCTTGGAAGATTTGGGGATTAAAGTTTTAGTTGTAAATCCGGAAACCGGAGAAAAAATGACGGAAATGATAGATTTGCTTGGAAAAGTTTCCGGTAAGGAAGAAAGAGCAAAAGAATTACTTTCTTTTATCAAGGAAAAAGAAGCGGATGTAACTTCTTTAGTAGCCTCAGAAGAAAAACCGTCTGTTTATTTGGCAGGAAATGCAAATTTCTTAGAGACAGCAGGTGCTAAGATGTATCAATCAAGTCTTATTGAGACAGCGGGAGGCAGTAATGTAGCGGCAGAGATAGCAGATACTTATTGGGCAGGGATTAGTTATGAACAGTTCTTATCATGGAATCCTCAGTATATTATTCTTGCATCAGATGCAACTTATACAGTAGAAGATGTTTTAAATGATCCAAACCTCGTAAATGCAGATCCTATTAAAAATAAAAATGTATATCAAATGCCGAAAGATACAGAAGCCTGGGACAGTCCGGTTCCAAGTAGTGTGTTAGGAAGCGTTTGGCTATCCGGCATTCTCCATGGAGATAAGGTAGAAAAGAAAAGTTACTTAGAGGTAGCAAATGAATACTATGAAAAATTCTATGGTTTTACCTATAGTCAAAACTAAATATATTTGCAACATTGCAAGTTTTATCCTGCTTGCCTTGGCAGGGCTTGGACTTTTTGTTGGGAAATATCCCTTATCCTTTCAAGCTCTGCTGGAAGGGGAGACTTTGGAGTGGAGAGTGTTTTTAACACTTCGCCTCTTTAGGGTTCTTGTGGGCATGATAGGAGGCATGACTTTAGGAATTTGTGGTTTTGTCTATCAAACGGTTTTTCATAATCCACTGGCAGCTCCTGATATTGTGGGAGTCTCTTCCGGCGCAGGTGCCGGTGCGGCGGCAGGTATTGTCTTGCTTGGCGGTGGACTTATGGTGACCGTTTTTTCTTTTATGGGAGCTTTAGGAGCGCTCTCTCTTGCTCTCTTTCTTTCGGGAATTGACAAAAGTGGGAGAAAAAGTACCATAGCCTTATCCGGAATAGCGGTACATGCACTGGCACAGACTGTTTTAATGGTTTTAAAGCTGACGGCAGACCCGGAGAGGGAGTTGGCGTCCATAGAATATTGGATCATGGGAAGTTTAAGCGGTATTAGTGCCTATCGTATTCCTATAAATCTTTTCCTTTCTCTTGTTTGTGTGGTATTCTTGTTTTTTTTACACCGTCAGTTTCTTTTGCTTTCTGCTTCAGAAGAAGAGGCTCGTATGTTGGGGGTGAATGTAAATCGGGTGCGCATGGGAGTGTTATTAACAGCGACCATAGCTGTTTCTGCTATTATCAGTCTTACGGGAATTATTAGTTTTGTAGGGCTTTTAGCTCCACATGGGGCAAGATTATTGACAAGGAATAATGACAGAAAAACTATGTTGCTTAGCGGAATACTGGGAGGAATTATTTTGTCAGGTGCAGATATTTTGGCAAGGAGTCTGGCGGCTACGGAACTTCCGATAAGTATCTTTACCAGTCTTTTGGGAGTCCCTGTTTTAGTTGCTTTGATTTTGAGGAGGAACTTATCGTGACATATTTTAGGGCAGAGAAGCTCTGTGCAGGATATAAAAATCGTAAGGTACTGGAAAATATTAGTTTTTCCATAGAAAAAGGGACAATTACGGGACTTTTAGGTGCAAACGGTAGTGGCAAAAGCACCCTGTTAAAAAGTATTTGCAATATTTTACCACATGATGGGGATTGCTTTTTAGAGGGAGAACGGTTAGAAGACTTATCGGCAAAAAAAATGTCTCTTTGTTGTGGATATATTCCGCAAAGAACAGGGATTTCTATTGATTTGCCTTTGTTGGAAGTAGTTTTGATGGGATTTAACGCATCACTTGGCTTTTTGGAGCAACCGACCAAGCAAATGAAAATAGATGCCGGACAAGCTTTGGAGCAAGTGGGCTTAGGTGGCTATGAAAGGGAAAATTTCCAAGATTTAAGCGAGGGACAAAAGCAGCTTTGCATTCTGGCAAGAACCTTGATAGCAGAAAGAAAACTGCTCCTACTGGATGAACCGGAAAGTTCTTTAGATGTTAGGCACCGCTATCATTTGATGGACTGTGTCAGGAAGTTTATAGATAAAGAGGAAAAAAGTGCCCTTGTCTGCCTCCATGATCCTCAACTTGCATTAAATACTTGTGATACTTGCCTGGTTTTAAAGGATAGTCAAACGATAAGGTCTGTATTTCCTAAAAGGCAGTCCTTAGAAGAAATGGGAGAAATTTTTTCTGAAGTTTATGGGGCAATCAGTATTCATAAATGCTATACTAAAGATAAAAAAGAACAGTTTGTTCTGTTAAAAGAGGATAGATAATGAAAGCTATTACAAAAATTTATCTGTTGGATGAAAATCATGAAAAATTTTTCGGAGAAGGTCCCTATTTACTTTTGCAGGAGATTGAAAAGAGAGGTTCTCTTCGCAGTGCGGCAATGTCAATGGGAATGGCATATTCCAAGGCTCTAAAAATGATTACTCATGCAGAGAAGGTTTTGGGATTTGCGCTTACAAGCAGACAAAGCGGAGGATATGCTGGAGGTGGCAGCAAATTGACAAAGGAAGGGAAGGAATGGGTGGAAAAATATGGAGCCTATCGTGAAGCCTGCATGGAGGCTAACCAAAAACTCTATTTGGAATTCTTTTCAAGCAAGTAATAAAAGACACCTGATCTTAACCGGAGATAGAGGTGCGGGAAAAACAAGCCTGCTTAAGAAGCTGATTCCTCCTTATACGACAGTCCTAAAAACAGGAGTAAGACAAAAAAAAGAAGTATATCTTGGCATCGCCGGGGAGGAAGAGGAAATCATCATAGGTGAGTTTGATGAAGATATAAAAGCGAAAGAAAATCGTATGCGGCCTTGTCTGGAGAGCTTAGAAAGCGGGGGTGTCAGACTTTTAGAAGAATTAAAAAAAGGGGAAGGAAGTTGGGTAGCAATAGATGAAATTGGCTATTTAGAGTGCGAGAGTAGGGTTTATAGAGAGAGCTTGCTTAGTTTGTTTGAAAATAAGCAGGTAATTGCCGTGGTAAGGAAACAGAAGTTACCTTTTTTGGAAGAATTGATTAAAAGAGAAGACGTCTTTGTAATAGATATGGATGCGCCTTTAAAAAAGCTTGCTTGTGTTATTATGGCATCGGGTTTGGGAAAGCGTTTTGGAGAGAATAAATTGATGACTCCCTTTTTGGGAAAACCGCTCTTGCAATCTATACTGGATAAGAGTAGTTCCATTTTTTATAAGCAAGTGGTGATCACCAGACATGAAAGTGTAAAAGAGCTCTGTCTTTCTCAAGATATTCCTGTGATTTATCATGAATTTCCGCATAGAAGTGATACCGTTCGTTTAGGGGTGGAGGCAATGGCCGATGCAGATGGGATTTTATTTTGTCCCGGAGACCAGCCGCTGCTTAAGGAAGAAAGTTTGCTCTCTATGGGACTTTGTGCTGTGAATGAAAATGGTAGAATCTGGTGTTTGTCTTATGAGGGAAAGAGGGGAGCACCGGTTTTATTTCCAAAAACTTTCTTTAAAGAATTAAAAGAACTTCCAACGGGACAAGGTGGCGGATATTTGGTGAAAAAATATCCCCGGCAAGTAAGTCTCTTTCCCGCCGGGGATTCTTTGGAACTTCAAGATATTGATTATCCTAAAGATTTGGAATATTTATCAGGGCGGTAGAAATCTACTGCTCTTTTTCTTTTGGTAAAACAAGGTTTAAAATAATGGCAACGAAGGCGGCGGGAACAATACCGGAACCACCAAAAATCAAAGATACAAATTGCGGAGCCTGAGAAAGAACTCCTGTATTTGCACCGATTCCGTAACCGAGACCAAGAGCAACGGAGATGATACTTAAGCTTCGTGGAGTTAAAGGCTTGCTTGTGATAAGCTGAATACCGCTAACTACAATAGAAGAAAACATCATAACTGCCGCTCCTCCCAAAACGGATTGGGGCATGATGGCAACTAAGGCACCTAATTTAGGAATCAGTCCGCAAAGTATCAAGAATACAGCACCGCTTGCCAAAGCCGTGCGGTTGACAACTTTTGTCATAGAGACTAAGCCGACATTCTGACTAAAGGAAGTGTTTGGCAACACGCCAAAGATGGCTGCAAAGCTGGAGCCGATACCATCACAGATAACACCGCCGGATAGTTCTTTATCAGTGGCTTCACGATCCATTCCGCCCATAGTAACTCCGGAAATATCACCTACGGTTTCTACGGCAGTTACAATAAACATAATTAAAATCGGAGCAATAGCTCTCATATCAAAAATAGGTTTTACAGGCAAAAGTGCAGGAATATCAAACCACTTTGCTGTAGCTACCTTATCCCAGTTTAAAACCCAGGATTTGGTAAACTCCGCACCATCGATAACTTCTGTAGTAGGCAGAATAAAGCCCATAATAAATGCTACGATATAACCGACAATAATACCGATTAAAATAGAAGATGTACTAAGAAGTCCTTTGCCAAAATGTTTAAAGATAAGAATAACAATAAGAACTAAAATGGCTAAAAACAGATTTTCCATAGAACCAAAGTCTTTGGCACCGTTACCCCCTCCAAAGGAGTTTACACCAACAGAAATAAGATTAAGACCAATGGATAAAACTACAGTACCGGTAACAACAGAAGGGAAAAGTTTGCGAAGAGGTTTTAAGAAAAAGCCGAGGACACCTTCAAAGAGACCGCCAATAATAGAGGCTCCCATAATGGCTCCATATGCAGTTAAACCTCCGCCCATAGAAGCGACAACAGAATGGAAAACACCTATAAATCCGGAAGAGGTACCCATAATAATAGGCACTTTACCGCCGATAGGACCAATAGCAAATAATTGAACTAAAGTGACAATACCTGCAATTAACATAGCATTTTGTAATAATGTGATTTGTAGACCGGCAAATTCTTTCCCTACTAAGCCGGCAGCACCCGTAATAATTAAAAGTGGAGTTAAGTTACCGACAAACATTGCCAATACATGCTGCATACCTAAGGGGATTGCTTGTTTTAGAGGCATTTGCGCATTGAATTTAAATGCCTCGGGTACCAATTGAAATTTCTTTTTCATATACCATTTCCTCACATAAAATAGGGTGTAAAAGTTTACACCAATAGTAGCAAATCAGGACTCAAGTCCCTATAATTTGCCGAGCAACGCTTAGATTATAGCAGATGTATAAGTAATGTCAATGGAAGCTTTCAAATTAAAAAAATCTTTGAGGAGGAGGGAGAAGAACAAGAAGAATTATCTGAATAAGATTGATTTTTTGTCGAAATGTTGTTATAATTATCCTAAATTACAGGACAAAAGCAAGAGTTCTTTTGAATGGAATCTGTAAAATATTCGGCAAAGGGGTTGACATCATGAAATTTACTATTAGCGGAAAAAATATTGATGTAACAGATGGTTTAAAAAGTGCAGTTACAGAAAAATTAGGGAAATTGGAGAGATACTTTACTCCCGATACGGATGTAATTGTTACCTTAAGTGTAGAAAAAGACAGACAAAAAATCGAAGTGACTATTCCGGTTAAGGGGAATGTGATTCGTTCAGAACAGGTAAGTAATGATATGTATGTATCTATCGATCTTGTAGAGGAAGTGATTGAAAGACAGCTTAGGCGCTATCGCAAGAAGTTGATAGATAAAAATCAGGAGGGAGCAAATTTCCAAAAAGAATTTATAGAAAAAGAGTTTGATGAGGAAGAAGAAATTAAAATTATCCGCTCCAAACGCTTTGGAATTAAGCCTATGTATCCGGAAGATGCCTGCGTGCAGATGGAATTATTGGGACATAATTTCTTTGTATTTTGCAATGCAGAAACGGACGAGGTCAATGTGGTTTATAAAAGAAAGGGCAATAGTTATGGCTTGATAGAGCCGGAGTTTTAATGTTTTTATTACTTTAAAAAGATGGTCAATAAAAAAGTCACCTGGAAATTTTAATTTTCGGGTGACTTTTTTGTGGATAGAGGGCTTATCAAGTTGAGAGGGCTTATCATCAATTTTAGTTGTATAAAACAAACGAAAGTGTTATCATAAAATATAATGTTTAAAAGAGTAGGAGATTTTTATGAACATCTTTGAAAAAGTATTGGGAACACATAGTGATAGAGAGCTAAAGAGAATCAATCCTATTGTTGATAAAATTGAAGCTTTAAGAGAAACTATGCAGAGCTTAAGTGATGAGGCTCTAAAAGATAAAACAAGAGAATATAAAGAGCGTTTGGCAAATGGAGAAAGTTTGGATGATCTTTTGCCGGAGGCTTATGCGACTGTCCGTGAGGCGGCAAAGCGTGTGCTTAAAATGGAGCATTATAGAGTACAGTTAATCGGTGGTGTTATTTTGCATCAGGGTCGTATTGCAGAGATGAGAACCGGAGAGGGAAAAACCCTGGTATCTACCTTACCTGCTTACTTAAATGCCTTGGAGGGCAAGGGCGTTCATATTGTTACGGTCAATGACTATTTGGCACATCGAGATGCAGAGTGGATGGGAAGAGTCCATGAATTCTTGGGTCTGACAGTCGGTGTTGTTTTAAACGATATGAAAAATGATGAGAGAAGAGAGCAGTATGCTTGTGATATTACCTATGTAACCAACAATGAGTTAGGATTTGATTATCTGCGAGATAATATGGTTATTTACAAAAATCAGTTGGTACAGCGTGATTTGCACTACTGCGTTATTGATGAGGTGGACTCTGTATTAATCGATGAGGCAAGAACACCTTTGATTATTTCCGGACAGAGTGGAAAGTCGACTAAGTTGTATGAAGTGGCAGATATTTTTGCACGCCAGCTGGAGCGTGGTGAAGCCAGCGGAGAAATGACTAAGATGACTGCCATTATGGGAGAAGAAATCATAGAAACCGGCGATTTCATAGTAAATGAGAAAGATAAGCTGGTAAATTTAACAGAGCAGGGTGTACATAAAGCGGAGAAATTCTTCTCCATAGAAAACCTTGCTGATCCTGAGAATTTGGAAATACAGCACAATATTGATCTTGCTCTAAGAGCGCATAACCTCATGTTTAAAGATCAGGATTATGTTGTAAAAGATGACCAGGTTTTGATTGTTGATGAATTTACCGGACGTATTATGCCGGGTAGAAGGTATTCCGACGGTTTACACCAGGCGATTGAGGCGAAAGAACATGTAAAGGTAAAACGTGAGAGTAAAACTCTTGCAACGATTACTTTCCAGAATTTCTTTAATAAATATGCAAAAAAGGCAGGTATGACAGGTACTGCACTTACCGAGGAAAAAGAATTCCGTGATATTTACGGTATGGATGTTATTACTATACCTACAAATCTTCCGATTCAGCGTATTGATAGAGAAGATGCAGTTTACATGACGAAAAAGGAAAAATACCATGCAGTGGTGGAAGAGGTTATTGCTGCTCATGAGAAAAAACAGCCGGTATTGGTAGGTACCATTACCATTGATGTTTCGGAATTAATCAGTGGAATGTTAAAGAAGAGAGGAATTCCTCATAAGGTATTAAATGCCAAATTCCATGAGTTAGAGGCAGAGATTGTAGCGGATGCCGGAGTTGCCGGGGCAGTTACCATTGCCACAAATATGGCAGGTCGTGGTACGGATATTAAGCTGGATGAGGTTTCCAAATCTGTGGGCGGTTTAAAAATCATAGGAACAGAGCGTCACGAATCAAGGCGTATTGATAATCAGCTTCGTGGTCGTTCAGGAAGACAGGGAGACCCGGGAGAATCCAGATTTTATATTTCTTTGGAAGATGATCTTATGCGCCTTTTCGGTTCTGAAAGGTTGATGGGTATTTTTAAGAGCCTTGGAGTTTCTGAAAATGACCAGATAGAACATCGTATGCTTTCCAATGCAATCGAGAAAGCTCAGATGAAGATAGAGAGTAATAACTACGGTATTCGTAAAAATCTTTTGGAGTATGACCAGGTCAATAATGAGCAAAGAGAAATCATGTACAAAGAAAGAAGAAGTGTACTGGATGGAGAGAGTATGCGCGATTCTATCTATCGCATGATTGATGATATTATTGATGCTAAAGTGGATATGTGTATTGGGGAAAACACAGATTCTTCGGAATGGGATTTGCTGGAGTTAAATACAGCGCTGCTTCCTATTATCCCTCTGCATCCGATTATGAAAGAGGATGTGGAAAAATGTAGCAAAAATGAATTGAAACACAAGTTAAAAGAACAGGCTGTGAAGCTTTATGAAGAAAAAGAAGCACAGTTTGTTGAGGCGGAGCAGGTACGTGAGTTGGAGAGAGTGATTCTCTTAAAAGTAATTGATGAGAGATGGATGAACCATATTGACGATATGGATCAGCTTCGCCAGGGTATCGGACTTCAGGCCTATGGTCAAAGGGATCCTAAGGTGGAGTACAAGATGCTGGGTTATGAGATGTTTAATGAAATGACAGACTCAATCCAGGAAGATACCGTGCGTTTGCTCTATCATGTGCGCATAGAGCAAACGGTGGAAAGAGAGCAGGTTGCTAAGGTAACCGGAACTAATAAGGATGATAGCGGTCCTAAAAAACCTGTGCAAAGAAGTGAGGAAAAGGTGTATCCAAACGATCCTTGCCCTTGCGGAAGTGGTAAAAAATATAAACAGTGCTGTGGAAGAAAAGCATAAAAAATAAAGAAAAGACTTATCAGAATGCAATTACTGATAAGTCTTTTTTGTATGCCTAGGCTAGAGCCTTTATAAAAATTGTAAGTAGAGGTTCTTTTGCTTTTCCTCGACTAAAAGAACAAGTTCTAAAGAGGCAAAAAAATCTTTTTTAAAATGGCTCTCCCCTTTATTAATGCACCAGACAGTTTCATATCCGGTAAAAAGATGTGCAATGGTTTGATACAAAAGTGTGGCATCATATGGATTTAAGAATTCTCCATTTGCCTGTCCTTTTTGAATAATAGATAGGCAGAGTTGGGTGAGTGAGTCTCTAAGTGCAAAGCTGTAGCGATTTTCATTTAAATTAGCAATAAATAGCTGGCTAAAAAGGTCTGCACCGTATTTTTGTGTTTCTTCAATTAAGATAGAAAATATAGACAAAAGTTGTTGGTAAGAAGATTCTAAAGAAAAAAGCTGATAAGTATTTTTGAGTAATTTGCTGATGATATTATCATAAATTTTAATAATGAGAGATTCTTTTCCTGATACATAATTGTAAAAAGTCGGTTTTGTAATGGAACAAGCATTGCAAATATCCATAACGGTTACATTGTTGTAGCCCCTTTCCTGAAAAAGAGAGATGGCGGTATCTACAATGGTTTCTTTAGTCATAATTTTAAGCTCCTTTACCGTAAAATAGTACAAGAACATTATACATAATTTGGTAAAAAAATACAAAATTTTTTTTGAAAGTGATAATCTTTGTTATATTATTGACAATATTAAAATGTAAAAGTATACTTTACTTAGGTTAAGTTAATTATTACTTAAGTAAAGGAGGAAAGGAAAATGGGAAATACTTTATTTGACAAAACTCAGTTGGGGTCTATGTCTCTAAAAAACCGCATTTTTATGAGCCCAATGGGAACAACAGGGGAGGCTGACGGAGCCTACAACATTGATGCCATCAACTATTTTGAAGAACGGGCTAAGGGCGGAGCTGGACTTATTATTACAGGAGCCAATGTGGTTTCGTCCAAATACGAACCGCGTCCCTGCACAGAATTATCTGATTTTCATCATGTGGAACGATTGAATATGTTGATTGACAGGTGCCATCACTATGGTGCAAAGGTTTGTGTGCAATTATCTCCGGGATTGGGAAGACAGCAGTTTACAGACCCATTTACCCCTCCTTACAGTGCGGGAGCAGTGTCGTCTTTTTGGTTTAAAGACTTGATTTGCAAGCCTTTTGCAAAAGAAGATATTGCCTTTTTAGTGCAAAGAGTGGGATATTCTGCATCTTTGGCAATTAATGCGGGAGCTGATGCAGTGGAATTACATGCTTCGCGGTCGACCACGGGGGGTGTACCGGAGTTGGCCCGCGTCGACCAACACGTCATTGTGGTCGAGGCGTGGGAGCGGGGTCGAGTGTTTCAAAAAAGGGGATAGGCTGTGGCTGGACGAGTGATTACCGTAACCTCCGGGAAAGGCGGGGTCGGCAAGACCACCTTTAGCGCCAATGTCAGCGCGGCCCTTGCCGAACTGGGAAAAAAGACG